>NZ_JBJZOJ010000012.1:0-141722 GCF_047200655.1 Streptomyces sp. MS06 | reverse complement strand
TTCCTTCCCCCCCCCCCCCCCCCCCCCCCCCCCCGGCCACCCGGTTCACCGACCGTCGGGTTCACCGACCGGCACGCGGGGCGGCCGAGCGGGACACCGAGTCGGCACCGGAGCGGGACACCGGACCGGACACCGGACCGGACACCGGGCGGGCGGTGCGCTACTCCACCGCCCGCCCGGTGAGCGCGCTCAGACTGCTGCGCACCTGGTCCATCTGCGTACGTACGTCGTCCCAGCGGTCCCCGTGCTCGCGGAGCACCCGCTCGGTCTCGCGCGCGAGGCGGTCCTCCTGCACGCGCGCGGCCGCCAGCAGCTCCGCCGCGTGCACCCGCGCCTCCTCCCGGCGGCGGCGAGCGGACCGTTGCGCGTCGGCGAGGACCCGCTCCGCCTCGTGCAGCGCCGCCTCGGCGCGCGCCGCCCGCTGCTGCCGGCACGCGTCCAGCGCGTCCCGGCGCCGGGCCGCCTCCCGTTCGGCCGCCGCGTACCCCTCGGCCTGTTCCTTCTCCTGTGCGGCGCTCAACCCCGCGGCCCGCTGCCGCATCTCGCGCGAGGCGGCCAGGGCCGCCCGCCGGGTCTTCTTGACCTCGCGGCGGGCGGCGATCCGGACCCCGTCGGCTTCCTCGCGCGCGGCCCGCAACCGCCGGTGGACGTGCTCCCCGGCGTCCGCGCGCAGCGCGTCGGCCGCTTCCTGCGCGGCCCGGCAGACGTCGGCGGCGCGTTCCGCCGCCTGTTCCACCTCCCGGCGCGCCGCGTACCGCGCCTGCTCCCGCACGGCCGCCGCCTCCTCCTCGGCGAGCCGGAGCACACGCTGTGCGCGCTCCCCGAGCGACGCGTACGTCTGCGGGGCGAGCCCGGCGACCTGCTCCCGCAGCCGCTCCGCCTCCGCCTCCATGTCCCTGGCCAGGACGGTGAGGCGCGCGGCGCGCTCCCAGGAGGCGTCCCGGTCCTCGGCGAGCGCGGCGGTGAACGCGTCGACCCGGCCGGGCCGGTAGCCGCGCCCCCGGACGGTCGCGAAGCCGTGCGGCGATCTCGATGCGCTAACCATCCCGGAGCCCCTCTCCGCCTGATCCACTCGATATGACCTATGCGCACATACGTGTATGAACGACGTGGCGCATATCCTTATGGATCAGATGTAAAGGTGCATAACGCGACACTCCGTGCGCGGGTCACGGTCGGCGCGCGCATTCGGCTCCGGGGCCCCGCACCCGCCCATGCGAAGAGGGGGGTCGGAACCGTTCCGTGCGAACGGTTCCGACCCCCTCTCCGGACGGGATGTCAGCGCCGGTGTGCGGCCCGCCGCCTCACAGCAGTCCGTCCCACATCTGCTCCAGCAGCACCGACCACCAGCTCTCCGGCGAACCGAGCGCAGCCGGGTCCAGCGAGGCGAGTTGCGCCTGGAAGTCGACCGTCCAGCGGCCGGCCTGCTCCTGGTTCAGCCCGAACCGGAGCCGCCACATACGCCCGAGCAGCCCCAGGCAGCGCTGGAACTCCGGCAGACCGGTGTTCACGAACTGGGGCGCCGCGGGCGCACCGCCGGGACCCGCCTCCACCGGCACCGCCACGATGTTCGCGGTGCCGTACTGGACGCAGACGGCCTTTCCGAAGTCGCTGCCCATGACGAGGTACGAGCCCGCGTCCGAGGCCGGCTGCACCCGACGCTCCGCGGCCAGCTCGGCGAGCGTGGGCACCGGCCGCCCCGGCTGGGCCTGGGCCCAGAAGAACGGGCCGACGTCGACCGGCAGCCCGGCCGTCACCAGCGTCTGCGCCACCACCGGCGGGACCCCCTGCCGGGACACGGCCGCCTGCTCGAAGCGGTACACGCCCGGACCGAACGCCGCCGCCAGTTCCTGACCGATCGCCTCCGGCGGGACCGGCGGTGCCGGTTGCACCGGCGGCAGCGGCGCCCGTACCGGAGCGGGACGCGCGGGCCCATCGGCGACCTGATGCAACTCCCCCTGGTGGGAGAGCAGTTGCTGCATGCCCTGCTGCCGGGACGCGTGGTCGGTGCCGTACGGGGCGATGCTCGCGAGCCGCGCCTGGGGCCACTGCTCCCGGATCATCCGCGCGCAGTACGCCCCCGGGAGCTCGCAGGGCTCCAACTCCGTGTGCAGTTCGAGCACCTGGTCGGGCGGCACGTTCAGGGCGCGCAGCTCGTGGAAGATCTGCCACTCGGGGTGCGGCGTGCCCGGCGCCGAACGCCGGATGAGCTGCTGCTCGGAGCCGTCGGGCGCACGGTAGCGCAGCACGGCCTGGTAGCCGGGGCCGACCGTGGGCTGCCCGGGGGGCTGCTGGGGGTACCCGTACCCCTGCGGTGCGCCTGGCACCGGGGCACCGGGCGGCGGGCCCGCGTGCGGCGGCGCCGGCCGGGGTGCGCCGACGCCCGGTCCGGGGCCGCCGGGCACACCGGGAGCGCCGGGGGCGCCGGGGGCGCCGGGGGCGCCGGGGGCGCCGGGGGCCTGCGGCGGCGGAGGCACGCCCGGTCCGCTCACCGGGGGCGCGGCCAGCACGGTCTCCGCGTGGTGCACGGCACCCGGGGCACCCCCGGAGGAAGCCTGCGGGCCCGGAGCAGCGGCGGCACCAGGAGCGCCGGGGAACCCCGGCGCACCGGGAGGGGTCGGAGCCCCCGGCCCCTGCGGGGCGCCGGGAGGTTGCGGGGCGCCAGGAGGTTGCGGGGCGCCAGGAGGTTGCGGGGCGCCCGGCCCCTGCGGGGCGCCGGTCGGGCCGGTGCGGCCGGGGTCGGCGAACATCGTGGCGGCCTGGTGCACGCCCCCCGGAGGCGTACCGCCGGGCGGGTTCGGCGCACCGGGAGGCCGCGGCACGCCGGGCGGCGTCTGCGGGGCACCCGGAGGCCGGGGCTGCGCGGGGCCGGGAGTGCTCTCGGGACCCCCGGGACCCTCGGAGCCCCCCGGACCCTCGGGGCCGAGAGCCGACACCAACTGCGTCGGCACGTAGCCACCGGCCGGCGCGCCCGGCGCACCGGCACCGGCCTCGGCACCGGCACCGGCGGGCTCGGGCGAGCCACCCGGACGACCACCCGGCGCTCCCGGTGTTCCCGGCGCTCCCGGCACTCCCGGTGCTCCCGGTGCGGGAGGAGGGGGCGGCGGGACGGCGCCGCGCCCCCGGCGGGGCGGCGGCTCGGCCTTGCTCGTCGCGGCGTCGGCGATGTCCCCGGCATGCGGGGCGAGCGGCCGCGCCGGTCCACCCGGACCTGCCGACCGCCCCGGTCCGCCCGGTCCGCCCGGGCCTGCCGGGCCGACAGGCGGCTGCGGGCCGCCGGTTGCGGGCGGACCGGGCGGACCCGCCGCCGGCCCGCCGGCAGTGGCGCCCGGAGCACCGGAGCCGCCCGGGTACCCGTAGGAGGGCGCGCCGGGGGCGGGCGCAACGGGTGGGGGCGTACCCGGGGCGGCAGGTCCCTGCGGAGCGCCGTACGGCTGCGGGCCCTGCGGCGGGGGCGGGGTGCTGCCCGGCGCGGGGCCGGCCGGCGGACCGGCCGCCGGACGCGCGTCGTCGAGCACCGGCGCGACCGCCGTCGGCGGAAGCCGGCTGCCGCCCGACATCAGCGCGGTCTCTGCGTCCGGCGGAGTCCTGTCGTCGGCATCGCTCAGCGGGGGCGCGAACACCGTGGCGGGCAGCGGGACCGAACGGTCCTCGCCGGCGTCCGCGTTGGTGTCCGTCCCCGCCCACGGGGTGGCCCCCGCCGGCACGTCCGGCTCGCCGCGGACAGCGGGCGCGTCCTGCACGGCCGGCGCATCCGGCACCCTCGCGGCGCCCACCGGGTCCTGGACGCGGGGCGCGTCCTCCTCCCCCGTACGCGCCCCCGTCGAGGGCGCCGCAGACCCGGTCATGGCCCGGGACGCCTCCGCCACGGCCTCCGCGGCGTCCCCCCGGCGGTCCGGAATGCCCAGCTTGTCCGCCGCCTCCTGCAACCACTCCGGCGGACTCAGCAGGAACGACGTCTGGTTCAGGTCCACCCGGGCGGCCGGCGGCGGTACCGCGTCCTCGGGTTCGGACGCACGTCCGTACTCCTCCTCGTACCGCCGGATCACCTCACCCACCGGCAGGGCGGGCCACAGGGAGGCCTCGCCGCTGTCGCGGGCGATCACCAGGCGCTGCGCGCCGCCGTCCGAGCGCGGCCCGTCCGGGCGGTCCTCCGCCCAGACCACGAAACCGAGTTCGAACTCCCGTACCCGCGCCACACGGTGCTGGTACGCCGGCACGTCCCCGTTGACCCACTCCTCCGCGCGCTCCTGCGCCTGCGCGAACGTCACCATCGAGAACTCACTCCCCTGCCGCAGGGTCCGCCGTCAGCGGCACGGCGTGCGCGAAGCCGCCGTCCACCATCAGATTCGCCACCGTCTCCAACTCCGGCGGACGGCCCGCCAACCGCGACAGGAAGGCGTCGAAGTCCTCCCCGCACGGCAGCAGCAGCCGCTCCACCCGTTCCGCCACCGACCAGGCCGGATCGACGTCCCGCGCGTCGTCGTACGCGCAGAACCAGACCGAACCGACCCGGTCCCCCTTGACCTTCACGGCCAGCAGGCCGCCCTGGACGAAGGCGACGCCCAGGTAGTCCTTGGTGAGATGGTCGCGCAGGCACTTGTTCACGTACACCAGGTCGTTGACCGCGGCCTCGTCGCGCACGGTGAAGAACGGCTGGTCGACCAGCAGTCCCAACTCCGCGTCGAGCGCGGCGCCCACCGGCGCGCAGCCCCCTGCCGCCTTCAGGAACGACCGGTAGGCGCCCGGCAGCCGGTACCCGAGGTCCTCCTCGACACCGAGCACCTGCTGCTCGGTCACCGCCACACCCGACTTCGGCAGACCGAGATGCACCGGACGCGTCTCCTGCAACGGCCGCGTCCCCCGCTTGCCCTGGTCCACGGGCGCGGTCGCCAGACCGCCGTGATGCCGCAGCAGCGCCTTCACCTCGACCGGGACCAGCTCCAGCCGGCGCGAGCCCACCACGTGGTGCCACGTCCAGCCGTGCGGCGTCGCCACGTTCGACACCGTGTCCCACAGCTCGTGCCCGCTCGCCGCGAGGGCCGCGTTCGCCGACACGTAGTCCGTCAACCGCAGCTCGTCGACCCCGAAGCCCTCCGGGGGTTCGGCGATCTGCGCCGCCGCGCGCGCGTAGGGCGAGAAGTCGGGATAGCCGCGGTCGTCCACCCGCACCCCTCCCGGGTGACGGGCGGCCCGGACCGGATCCGGGAAGCTCACTACCTGCCCGGCATAAGCCGCGTTCGGCGGCACGGTCCGTCCTCCGGCCTGACGGCCGGGAGGTTCCCCCAGCCCGAGCCGACCTGTCGTCATGGCGGTTGCCCCCTGCGGCACTCTGTACGGGCCGTGACCGCCGAACCCTGCCGAGCCCGGCTCACCACGCCCCGTATCCGACTGTCTCCAACGGTCTGCAACGCGTTGACCGCGCCCACCGCGGTGCCGACAGCCTATGCGGTACTCCGGCACCGGTCACCGGCCGTCCACCTGCGTGACCAGCCGTCACCTCACGGTGACGACACGCTCAGCCCCGGGCGTGTCGGGCCGCCCCAGCTTTCCCACAGGGCAGGCGATTTGGCACTCTGTGTCGTCCGAGGGAAGCTCGGAAGGGGATGACGATCATGAACGCCACGCAGACAGGGCCGCTCGCAAAACGGCACGAAACACCACAGAAGACCCCGCACAACGGCCCCTCGGGCGACCCCCGCGTGGGCTGGAGCTCCACCGAGACCCCCCGACCCCCTACTCTCCGTCACCGCCGCGACGGCATCCTCCCCACCGTCGCCGCCGCCCTATCGGTGCGCGGCACCACCCTCACCGGCACCGCCGCACGCGGCGACCGGCCCCCCACCCTGCACCCGCTCGTACAGGACTTCCTCGACGCCCTCACCAGCGCCCAACGCGACCGGTTCACCGGACGCTGCGCCGAGGCACTCCTCCTCTCCCGCCACATCGCCGCCGCCGACTCCGCCCGCAGCAAACGCGCCGCCCGCAAGGCCATGACCAACGGCGAGGCCCGCAAGGCCCTCAAGCACGCCAAGCTGACCGCGCGCCACATCCGCGAGGACGGAGACCCGCTGCACGGCGCCTACGCCGCCCCCTGCCGGGCCTGCGCAGCCCTCAGCGCCCACTTCGGCGTCCGCATCGTCGACCCCGCCGAAGCGGGAGGCTGACCCACCCTTCCCGGGACAGCAGCCGGCGACGGCGAGTCCCGCACCCACCGGCACCCGTCCCGGCCCCCCACGGCCGTCCACGGCCGTCCCCCCAACCGCCCCGCGCGGGCACCCCCGTCCTCACCCCGACCCCCCACTTCCAGCCGCACCGGACACACACAGGGCACATGCACCCCGACCGCACCTCCACCACCCGCTTCCCCGTCCCCGTCGACGCCGCGCTGCGCGACGCCGGCTGGCAACCCGGACGCTGGGACATCAAACAGGCCGAGATCTGGGCCGACACCCTGCGCGAACACCTCTCCCCCGCAGGCCACCGGCACGCCGTGTTCCCGGCGGCGGTCGAGGCCTGGGCCGAGTTCGGCGGCCTCCGCATCGCCGCCAGAGGCCCGGGCCGCCAGGTCGCCCCGACACCCGTCGACCTCGACCCCCTGCACGCCCTGCACCTGGCCCGCACCCTCGGCGACCTCGGCCGCGCCCTGGACAGCGAGGTCTGCCCGCTCGGCAGCGAGGCCGGCAGCGAGGCCGTCCTCGCGATCGACACCGAAGGCCGCGTCTACGCCCTCGACCACACCGGCGACTGGTACCTCGGCCCCGACATCGACCACGCCCTGACCTGCCTGCTCACCGGCACCGAACCGGCCCGCCTCACCACCGAGTGACACCGCCCGGGACCCTGCACCCCCGGCGCCCCCGCAGCCCGCGCGGCCACGACGCGCGTCCCCCGCGTTCCGTGGCCCCGCGTTCCGTGGCCCGCGCGGCCGTGCCTCTGCGGATGCCCGCCCGCAGGGGCACGGCTCAGGGTGCCGCCCTGCTCCACCGTCGACCCCAAGGCGCTCCGGAGCAGCAACAGCGGTCGCCGCAGGGGAGGCGGACGCCGTGCGGTGCCCGGCTCAGGCGGCCTTCGCCCGGTTGTACGGATGGCACGGGCAGGTGCAGCGCGGCACCAGCACAAGGCCCGCACCGCCCGGCAGGGGAACGTCGTCGGTCCGGCGGCAGTCACCGTGCAGGCCCCGGTACCCGGGACGGTGCGCCACTCCGCACTCCGCGGACATGGTCGACGTGTCCGGAGCGACGGAACCGGTCATGGCGCACCCCGGCTGCGGCGGTTGGCCTCCCGCGCCCCGGCGCACAACCGCACCGGGCCGTCCGTGCAGCGCGGGCAGGTGCAGGGCGGAGGCGCGGAGAGCGTCTCCGGCACGTCGGGAGCCTCCACGGTGTACTTCTCCCGCACCGGAGTACGCGTGCCGGATTCCCGGTCGATCCGGTACACCGCGATGGTCATCGTCATCGGACGACCCCCTGATCCCGTTCCGGCACGCCCGCACCGGGGCCCGGCCGAGGGCAGGTGCAGTCGGGCCCGTCCACTTGGCCCCCGCGGGGCATGAACGCCGCCAAGTCGGCAGGCGGCAGCACCCACCGAGGACCGGGCAGAGGCCGCACCGCACGGGGCGCCCCGGCAGCCGGAACAGGCCGCCCAGGCCGGTGACCCGCCCCCGACCCCCACGTGTACGGCGCCGAACCCCGCGGGGCCACTGCGGGCAGCGGGCCGGATGCGTCGAGAGCACGACGCCCGTGGAGGAACGCTCTCAGCCGTTCGAGGGTCGTTCGGATAAGGTCCGTCACGTCATCGCTCCTTCGAAGCGCTGGCCACGCCCCCGGATCGTTCGCCGCGATCGCGGGGGTCCTTACGCGCGTCCATTCAACCGATCCAGCGCGTGCCTGCGGGAGTTGACCAGCGTTGACTACACTGGGAAGTCAACGGTCAACACCTTCCGGAGCAGGAATGGGCGACTTCGCAGCGCGAGTCCGGGCAGCCCTGGCGGAACGGCGCTTGACCATGCGCGGTGCCGCCCGCGCCCTCAACTACGACGTCGCCTATCTGAGTCGCGTCCTCAACGGAAAGCAGTCCCCGTCCCCGCAACTGGCCGAGGGACTGGAGGCTCTACTCGAAACGAACGGCGAACTGGTCGCCCTTGCGGCTCGCCCCGCCCCGGCGGAGGAGAGGGTCTCGCCCGAGCGCGGGCCGACCCTCGACGAGGGCCGGGGTGAGGGATTCGCGAACGCCATTCGCGACATGTCGCAGCGTCTCGTCTCCCTCGACAACGAAAGGAACGGCTTACCCGTCGCAGACGTGGCCGCACGCGCCTTCAAGTCCGTTCATCGCCGGATGGGTGCCGGTGCATACGACCGCCGAGCGGAGCACGATATCCAGGCGGCGGCAGCAGAGTTGGCGGAAGTCGCCGGATGGACCCTGTTCGACGCCGAGAGGCACGGTGCAGCCCGCAGGTTCAATCAGGAAGCGCTCTTCCTGGCGAGGCTTTCGGGTGACAGCTCGATCGAGCTGCTGATCATGCAGAACATGGCCATGCAGGCCGGATGGACAGGGCGCCCCCGCGAGGAGTTGGCAATCGCGCGTTCCCTCATCGAGCAGGGTCGTCTCTCCTCGCGTACCGAGGCGATCTTCAGAGTCCGCGAAGCGAAGGGGCTGGCCGGATCGGGGCAGGAAGCGGCGGCCGGCCGATCCTTCGACCGCGCGCGGTCGCTCATCCAGGAGAGCGTGGGTTGCCGTGACCCGCACTGGGCATGGTGGGTCACCGCAAACGAGATCGACGGACACCAGGGGTTCGCCTTCCAGGAGGCGGGGCAGTGGGAGAAGGCAATTCCCCACCTGCGGAGGGCTCTGCACGGTGGAGGAGGGGACGCGGTGGGGTACAGGGGCATTTCCGCCGTCCGGCTGCTGGGGTGTCTTCTGCGAGTCGAGGCCTGGACGGATGCCGAGGAGTTGGCGGCGTCACTGGTCCCGACCGTCGGCGAAACGGCCTCCGCACGTACGCTCAGCCTGCTGGGCGCCACGGTCCGGCGGGGAATCTCGCTTCCCGGAGCACCCATGGGTGTCCGTGACGCGCTCCACGGCATTTCGGACGCGTTGGAGGAGGACCCCTACGCCCTCTGAACCTGGCCGGGTGAAGAACCGCCTTCCCGGCTTCCGTTCCCGGCCCGGCGAAGACGACGCCCAGATGCCGCGCAGCGCCCACGGCGCGGTTCCGGCAGAACCCGCGGACGCCGGCCGTACCCGCTCATGGACGCGCGCCGGACGCGCTCACTCCTAGACCGCGGCCGCGGTCGCCGGGATGACCGCCGACACCCGGAAGCCGCCCGCGTCCGTCGGGCCGGACAGGAAGACCCCGCCCAGCGCCACGACCCGCTCCTCCATGCCCACCAGTCCGTTCCCGCCGGACGGCAGGCGTGCCGACGAGGCGGACGGCACGGTCGGCGGCGGCTCGTTCTCCACCTGCATCGCGATCTCCGACAGCCGGTGCGCGAGCCGTACGTAGGTCTTGGCGCCTGCCGCGTGCTTGTGGACGTTGGTCAGCGCCTCCTGCACCACCCGGAACGCGGTCTGCTCGACCTCCGGGGCGTAGGGCCGGGACTCCCCCTCGACCGAGAGGTCCACGGCCATGCCCGCGGCCGCCGACTGCCCGACCAGCTCCTCCAGCTCCTCCAGGCACGGCCCCTCCGTACCCTCCCCGGGGTCCTGCGCCCCCCGCGAGGCCGCCGCGGCCGCGGCCTGCCCCACCGCGGCGAGCGGCACCGCGGGCGGCGGCGAGGACACCGCGGCGGTCGGCGCACCACCGGCCGAGGACGCATCGCCGCCGGAGCGCGCACCGGCACCCGAGGGCGCACCCGTGCCGGAGGGTGCACCGGCACCCGAGGAGGCACCGCTGCGCAGCACCCCGAGCATCTCCCGCAGCTCGGTGAGCGCCTGCCGGCCCATGTCGCCGACCAGGGCCGCGTTCCGCACCGCCTTCTCGGGGTCCTTCCGCGCGACCGCCTGCAGGGCCGCCGCGTGCACCACCATCAGGCTCACCCGGTGGGCGACCACGTCGTGCATCTCGCGTGCGATCCGGGTGCGTTCCTCGCCGCGGGCCCACTCGGCCCGTTCCTCCGCGCGCTCCGCGAGGAGCTGCAGTTCGCGCTCCAGGCTGTCCGCCCGCTCCCGCAGGCTCTCCATCAGCCGTCGCCGCGCCCCCACGTACAGCCCCAGCAGCACCGGCGGGGCGGTCAGTCCCAGTGACGTGGTGATCGCCGCGAAGGGGACGAACCATCCGCCGACGGTCACGTCCCCGTGCGCCATCCCCTGCCGCACCCGCACCACCGACACGATCAGGGTGCCCAGCAGTGACATCCCGGCGAGCGCCGCCGTGATGCGGCGCGGCAGCTCGGACGCGGCCAGCGTGTAGAGGCCCACGATGCCCATCAGGAAGCCCATCCAGGCCGGCATCACCGCGATCGCGACCAGCACCACCGCGATCGGCCACTTCCGCCGCACCAGCAGCACCGAGCCGGCCAGCGCTCCGAACACGGCACCGGCGGCGACCGGGATTCCCGCGTCCCGCGCGAACGGCACCCCCTCCGCCGCGCACTCCGCCGCCGACACCAGCGCCAGACCGACGTCCAGCGCGGCGCTGCGCCAACGCGCCCACCACCAGGGCCCGGTGCGGGCCGCCGCGTGGCCTTCCCCCGTCGTGGTCATGTCCCCCAGCCTACGGGCGGGATGCGGGGCTTTTCCGGCGAGTTTCCGCTACCCGCTTAGACCACACGGGGTGGTCGCATCGCAGCGAAACCCGCCGGTAGCACGCGAACCGGTGAACTCCGGCCGCCAAGGGGTGCCATGTGGCCGGCGTTCAGGGGTGCCCTGTGGCCGGCGTTCCGGAGGGCCGCGGCCGGTGGCGTCGCATGGAGGGGTCCGGGTACGGCATAGTGTGGGGTGCCGAATCGGCGGTCCGTCCGACCGCCCGGTCCGGTCGGGCGCGATCCCCCATGGTGTAACCAGGCAGCACTGAGGGTTTTGGTCCCTTAAGTTCAGGTTCGAATCCTGATGGGGGAGCTGCCGGCGGGCGTTCCCTGACCCCCGCGTCAGGGCCGACCGCCCTGTCGCCCCGGAAACGCCCCGGTATTCTGCGGATGTCCACCCCCTCCTCATCCACAGCCGAAGGGCAACCCCGTGAGCGCCATCCGCCCGGCAGCCGTAGTCGTACTCGCAGCGGGTGAGGGCACCCGTATGAAGTCGGCCACACCCAAGGTCCTGCACGAGATCTGCGGCCGCAGCCTCGTCGGCCACGTCGTCTCCGCCGCCAGTGAGCTGGACCCCGAGAACCTCGTCGTGGTGGTCGGCCACGCGCGCGAGCAGGTCACCGCGCATCTGGCGGAGGCCGCGCCCGGGGTGCGCACCGCCGTGCAGGAGGAGCAGAACGGCACCGGGCACGCCGTGCGCATGGGCCTGGAGGTGCTGGGCGGGAACCTGGACGGCACGGTGATCGTCGTCTGCGGGGACACCCCGCTGCTCACCGGCCGGACGCTGCGGGAGCTGGCCGGCACCCATCTGGAGGACGGCAACGCGGTCACCGTGCTGAGCGCCGAGGTGCCGGACGCGACCGGGTACGGCCGGATCGTGCGGGACGGGGCGAGCGGCGCCGTCACCGCCATCGTGGAGCACAAGGACGCCACCGAGGAGCAGCGGGCGGTCCGGGAGATCAACTCGGGGGTGTTCGCCTTCGACGGCCGGCTGCTGGCGGACGCGCTGAAGCAGGTCCGGACCGACAACAGCCAGGGTGAGGAGTACCTCACGGACGTGCTCGGGATCCTGCGGCAGGCCGGGCACCGGGTGGGTGCCTCGGTGGCCGGTGACCACCGCGAGATCGCCGGGATCAACAACCGGGTGCAGCTCGCGCAGGCGCGCCGGACGCTGAACGAGCGGCTGCTGACCGAGGCGATGCTCTCCGGTGTCACCGTGGTCGACCCGGCGTCCACGTGGATCGACGCGGAGGTGACGTTCGAGCGGGACGCGGTCGTGCACCCGGGCACGCAGCTCCACGGTGCGACGCACCTGGCCGAGGGGTGCGAGGTGGGCCCGAACACCCGGCTGACGGACACCCGGGTGGGTGCGGGGGCCCGGGTGGACAACACGGTGGCGAACGGCGCCGAGGTCGGCCCGCAGGCGTCGGTGGGGCCGTACGCGTACCTGCGGCCCGGGACGCGGCTGGGGGTGCGGTCGAAGATCGGCACCTACGTCGAGACCAAGAACTCGGAGATCGGCGAGGGCACCAAGGTGCCGCACCTGTCCTACGTCGGCGACGCGACGATCGGCGAGTACACGAACATCGGCGCGGCGAGCGTCTTCGTCAACTACGACGGCCAGACCAAGAGCCACACCACGGTCGGCTCGCACTGCAAGACGGGTTCGGACAACATGTTTGTGGCTCCGGTCACGGTCGGGGACGGTGCCTACACCGCCGCCGGCTCGGTGATCACGAAGGATGTGCCGCCCGGTTCGCTGGCCGTGGCCCGTGGCCAGCAGCGGAATATCGAGGGTTGGGTGGCCCGCAAGCGTCCGGGCAGTGCGGCCGCGAAGGCGGCCGAGGCGGCCGCCCGGGAGGACGGCGGCGCGAGCTGACCGGAAACGCGTACGTTCAAGACGGCGTACCGTGATAAGTGCACACCCGCACTTCACCAGCTGAGACGGCCTCGCGCGCCTGGCGGCGAGGCCTGCTCGACACCCAGCTGCGACACCACACCTCTGAGGAGACAGTGCTGTGACCGGGATCAAGACGACCGGCGAGAAGAAGCTGATGTTCTTCTCCGGCCGCGCCCACCCCGAGCTTGCCGAGGAGGTCGCCCAACAGCTGGGTGTCGGGGTCGTCCCGACGAAGGCCTTCGACTTCGCCAACGGCGAGATCTACGTCCGCTACCAGGAGTCGGCGCGCGGTGCGGACTGCTTCCTGATCCAGAGCCACACGGCTCCCATCAACAAATGGATCATGGAACAGCTGATCATGATCGATGCGCTGAAGCGGGCCTCGGCCCGCTCCATCACGGTCATCGTGCCGTTCTACGGTTACGCCCGGCAGGACAAGAAGCACCGCGGACGTGAACCGATCTCGGCCCGGCTGATCGCGGACCTGATGAAGAGCGCCGGTGCGGACCGCATCCTCACCGTCGATCTGCACACGGACCAGATCCAGGGCTTCTTCGACGGCCCGGTGGACCACCTGTTCGCGCTGCCGCTGCTGGCGGACTACGTGGGCGACAAGGTGGACCGGGACAAGCTGACGGTGGTGTCCCCGGACGCCGGCCGGGTGCGGGTCGCGGACCGGTGGTGCGACCGGCTGGGCGCCCCGCTGGCGATCGTGCACAAGCGGCGCGACAAGGACGTGGCGAACCAGGTCACCGTCCACGAGGTGGTCGGCGAGGTCGAGGGCCGGGTGTGCGTGCTGGTCGACGACATGATCGACACGGGCGGCACGATCTGCGCCGCCGCCGACGCACTGTTCGCGCACGGTGCGGAGGACGTCATCGTGACGGCGACGCACGGGGTGCTGTCCGGCCCGGCGAGCGACCGGCTGAAGAACTCCCGCGTCGGCGAGTTCGTGTTCACGAACACCCTGCCGACGCCGGGCGAGCTGCACCGCGACCTGGACAAGATCACGGTGCTGTCGATCGCGCCGACGATCGCGAGCGCGGTGCGCGAGGTGTTCGAGGACGGTTCGGTGACCAGCCTGTTCGACGAGCAGTGAGGTTTCTGCACAGCCCTCACCGCCTTCGCGGCTGATCGTTTTGGGTACGGCCTCCGGATCCGGGTAAACTGTCGCAGTTGCTCGGCGAGGGAGGCCGTACCGCTTCTCCGGCTGTTCCGGAGACCGTACGGCGGTCCGTTATCGACGCGCTCTTCGTAGCAGGCCGTTCGTGGCCGGGTGACCCCGTCCGTTTTCGACTTCTACGAGGAGTGACGACCATGTCCGAGGTGAAGATCGCCGCCGAGTCGCGGACCGAGTTCGGCAAGGGCGCCGCGCGCCGCATCCGCCGTGCCGACCGGGTTCCGGGTGTGCTGTACGGGCACGGCACCCAGCCGGTGCACGTGACGCTGCCGGGCCACGAGCTGCTGATGGCGCTGCGCACGCCGAACGTCCTGATCGCGCTGGACATCGACGGCAAGACCAACGAGCTGGCCATCCCGAAGGCCGTGCAGCGCGACCCGCTGAAGGGCTTCCTGGAGCACGTCGACCTGCTGCTCGTGCAGCGCGGCGAGAAGGTCAACGTCGACGTCCCGGTCCACACCGAGGGCGAGCTGGCGCCGGGCGGCAACCTGCTGGAGCACGTCCTGGACGCGCTGCCGGTCGAGGCCGAGGCCACGCACATCCCGGAGTCGGTGACCGTCTCCGTGGAGGGCCTGGAGGCGGGCGCCGCGGTGCACGCCAAGGACATCAAGCTGCCCGCGGGCGTCACCCTGGCCGTCGAGGGCGACGCCGTGGTGCTCCAGGTGCTGGCCGCGCAGGTGGAGGAGGCGCCCGAGGGCGCCGAGGGCGAGGGCGAAGCGGCCTCCGAGGCCTGATCCCCCGCCGTATGACCCGGCCGGCCGCCGTCCCGTGCGGGGCGGCGGCCGGCGCGTATCCGTGGACGCAGCCGAGGAGAGATGGTCGTGAGCACCGCTGGCGAGACGGCCCCCGCCGATGCCCCCTGGCTCGTCGTCGGGCTGGGCAACCCGGGGCCCGAGTACGCGATGAACCGGCACAACGTGGGGTTCATGGTGGCCGATCTGCTCGCCGAGCGGATCGGCGGCCGGTTCAAGCGGGCCGGCCGGGCGCAGGCGCAGGTACTGGAGGGGCGGATCGGCCCGCCGGGCCCGGCGAACCGGCGCGTCGTACTGGCGAAGCCGATGTCGTACATGAACCTCTCGGGCGGCCCGGTGAACGCGCTGCGCGAGTTCTACAAGGTGCCGCTGTCCCATGTGGTGGCCGTGCACGACGAACTGGACATCGACTACGGGGTGCTGCGGCTGAAGCTCGGCGGCGGCGACAACGGGCACAACGGGCTGAAGTCGCTCACCAAGGCGACGGGCCGGGAGTACCACCGGGTGCGGTTCGGCATCGGCCGGCCCCCGGGGCGCATGCCGGTGGCCGACTTCGTGCTGCGGGACTTCTCCTCTGCGGAGCGCAAGGAGCTGGACTACTTCGTGGACCGTGCGGCGGACGCGGTGGAGTGCCTGGTGATCGAGGGGCTGGAGCGGGCCCAGGACACGTACAACTCCTGAGCCGGGCTCCGCGCCCCGGCTTCCGGACGGCCGCGGCCGGCGCACCCCGGCGCCGGCAGGGCGTCGCTCTCCGGCCGGCAGGGCGTCGCACTCGGGGCCGGAGGGCGTCGCACCCCGGCCGGCAGAGCGTCGTACCGGCCGGCAGGGCGTCACACTCCGGCCAGCAGGGCGGTCTCCGCCTCCCGGGCCGCCAACTCCCTTGTGCAGTCCCGCAGCAGCGTGTGGACCGAGAAGCGGTCCGGGACGTCCTCGCGGACGAGGTTGTGCTCGATCAGCGCGTCGAAGTGGCGTTCCACCTCGTCCTGCGGAAGTCCGGTGACCGCGGCCGCCCGGGCGATGTCGTGGGACGGGTCGGGGTGGCCGCAGAGGACGCGGCTGAAGTGCCGCTGGGACGAGTCCAGATGGTCGTACGACGCCGCCAGCACGGCCATCAGGTCGCGGTCGCCGGTGCGCAGGCACCGCATCCGCTGCGATCCGCTCGCGAGGCGGTCGGCCAGGTCGGCCACGGTCCAGGCGGGGCGGTCGCGCAGCCGGGTCGCCGCGATCCGGACGGCGAGCGGCAGCCTGCCGCACAACTCGACGACCTGCGCCACCCGCTCGGCCTCGCGCCCGGCACGCGGCTCTCCGACGATCCGGGCGAACAGTGCGACGGCGTCCTCGTGCGGCAGCACGTCCAGGCACAGCGGCCGGGCGCCGTCGAGCGCGGTGAGTTTGCGGCGGCTGGTGACCAGGACCAGCGTGCCCCCGGCACCGGGCAGCAGGGGCGTGACGGCGGCGGTGTCGGCGGCGTCGTCCAGGACGACCAGGCAGCGGCGGCCGGCCAGCCGTGAGCGCCACAGGGCGCTGCGCTCCTCCAGGCTGGGCGGGATCGCCTCGGGGGCGAGCCCGCTGGCCAGCAGGAGGGTGGCGAGGGCCTGTTCCGTCGGCACGGGCGTGTGGGTGGCGCTGACGCCGCGCAGGTTGACGAAGTACTGGCCGTCCGGATATTGCCGGGTGACCAGGTGGGCGAGGTGCACGGCGAGCGTGGTCTTGCCGACCCCGCCCATGCCGTCGATCGCGAGCATCACGGGCGAGCCCGGCTGCCCCTGCCGGGCGGCGGCGAGCAGGGTGTCCAGCTCGGCGGAGCGGGCCGTGAAGTCGGTGAGGCCGTGCGGCAGGAAGTTGCGGGACGGGCCGGACGAGTCGGCGAGCGCCGGCCGCGCGAGGGCCGTGTGCGGGTCGGCGCGCTCCCCGGGGGCGTGCACGTTCGGCGAGTTGGCCAGTATCTCCGCGTGTAGACCACGCAGCCGGGGGCTGGGCTCCAGGCCGAGCTCGTCCACCAGGTAGCGCCGGCCCTCGTCGTACACCGCGAGGGCCTCCGCCTGCCGGCCGCTGCGGCACAGGGCGATCATCAGACTGCCGCGCAGCGAGTCCCGCAGCGGGTACTCGGCGATCAGCGCGTGCAGTTCGCCGACGAGCGAGCCGGCCTCACCCGCCTTGAGCCGCAGTGTCATGAGGTCCTCGATGACGGTCAGCCGCTGCTCGTTGAGCTTGACCGCGGCGCCCGTGACCGCCGGGCACTCGATGCCGGCGAAGGCCTCTCCGCGCCAGAGGTCCACGGCGGACTGCAGCAGGCGGATCGCCTCGGTGTACCGGCCCTCCCGCTCGGCCGTCCGGGCGGCCCGTACGCGGGTGGTGAAGCGGTGGGCGTCGACTGCCTCCTCGGGGACGACGAGGCAGTAGCCGACGTCCACCGTGACCAGGCTGGTCTCGGCTCCGGCCGTGGCGAGGATGCGGCGCAGGTCGCGGATCGCGTTGTGCACCTGCGGCCTGGCGGACGGCGGCGGGTCCTCCCACAGCTCGTCCACCAGCAGACCCACCGGAACGACCCGGTTGGCGTTGAGCAGCAGCAGGGCGAGCAGCCGCTGCTGCCGCATGCCCCGGACGCGGACGGGCTCACCCGACTCACGCGTCTCCAGCGGCCCCAGAACCAGGAATTCCATCTCTTCGTCCCCCTGTGCGCCCGGTACGCCCCGTGCTCCCTCTGCGGCAGGCCTCTCCAGTCCCCGGTCCTTCTCAGCCGCCCCAGGTGACGTCGCGGGCGAGGGCGATGGCGGTCGTACGGGTCTCCACGTGGACGGCGCGCGCGGTGTTCCGCGAGGTGTCCGCCACCGTCACGACGGTGGCCATTCCGGCCACCGCGACGAGGCAGGCTATGACTCTTCTGGAAAAACGGGCGCCCAACGCAGCGTTCCTCTCTCAAGGTGCACCAGGGCGGAAGACCGCAGAACAGGTGCACGAGGTGCGGAATCACTCCCCCCGGAGCAATTCCCGCCGACCTCGGTCCCGGTCGGCGCCCCCACTATGGCCGCCATGGGGGTCGGGCGCACACACGGGACGGCTGGACGGAACATGCTATGGCCTAACCCGTCCACCCCGACCTGGGGTGATGCGGGGTCAGTCGTCCCACCAGGGGCCCGGTACGAGGACCACCTCGGCTCCGGACACGGCGTACTCGCGCACATCGGAGCGGCCCGCGAAGGCGCCTTCCACGAGCCGGACGGCGATCTGCTCGGCGGCGACCAGGGAGGGTGCCAGCAGGAAGATCCCGAGCGTCACACCGCCTCCCGGACGGGGGTGGACGGACACGTGCTCAAGTCCGCACCCCTCCTTGCCCGCGGCTTCACCCGCCCGTTGCGCGTACGAGGAGATGATCGCAGCGAGGCCGGGCGGTTCCGGCACACCGGCCGGCGCCCTCAGGCGCACGTGAATGAGATACATGCGTTCGTCTTCGGCGTCGGTTCTGCGGCGGTGTGGGTTTCCGTCGGCGAGGAAGTCCTCTGCGAGCACTTGCCACCACCCTACAAAACGCCTGTCACGTGCGACTTCCGGGCGCGCGCGATTCGGCCGCCGCGGGTCCCGCGTCCGGCGCGCGGACGTCCCGGGAACGAGCGGTCCTCCCGGGCGGGCGGCGGCCGAGCGCCCCAAGATATTGAATCCCGAACTGATGTCCAAAATCTTACCTAACTGTTATGCAGCATCCCTCCGGTGTTCAGGGTCGGTAATAGGCTCGAGGGGACCAAAGTTTCGAACGCAACGTGCGCGGTGCGTGGTGATGTCGACAAGGGGATCGCATCATGCTGGACGCCCTGGGGCTGGATACCGTGGCCGAAGCCGTGTACCGGGGGATGCTGACCGGCCCCCGGGGCGGCGTGAAGGCCCTGGCGACCCTGATCGGACTGACGGTGGACCAGGTCAGGTGCGGCCTGGACCGGTTGAGCGAGCTCGCGCTGATACAACCCTCCGCCGTGGAGGGCATAGGGTTCCGGGCGATCGGCCCGGAGGCGGCGATGGAGGTCCTGCTGGCGCGCCAGCAGGCGGAACTCGCCGCGCAGCAGTTGCGTGTGGAAGTGTCCCGGGCCGCCGCGGCCCGGCTGATCGCCGAATGCTCCTCACTGCGCCCGCGCCCGCTGGACACCGAGTCCGAGCAGCTCATCGGCCCGGAGGCGATCCGGGAGCGGCTGGCCGAACTCGCGGAGTCGACCCGGCACGAGGTGGCGACGTTCGCACCCGGCGGTGCGCACTCGGCCGAGGACCTCGCGGCCAGCCGGAAACCCAACGCGGCACTGCTGGGGCGCGGAGTCCGGATGCGGACGATCTACCTGGACAGCGTGCGCAACGACCAGCCCACCCTCGAACACGTCACCTGGCTCAACTCGCTCGGCGGGCAGGTGCGCACCACGGCCGACCTGCCGATCCGCATGATCGTCTTCGACTGCGCGCGGGCGGTGCTGCCGATCGACACCGACAACGCCCGGGCCGGCTGCGTCGTCCTGCACGGCGCCGGGACGGCGGCGGCCCTGTGCGCGCTCTTCGAGAGCGTGTGGCACACCGCCACACCACTCGGGGCCCCTCCCAAGTGCGACGCGAAAGGGATGCCGCCGCAGGAGCGGGCGGTGCTGAAGATGCTCGCCCAGGGCTGCACCGACGAGGTCATCGCCAAGCGACTCGGGGTCTCGGCACGCACCGCCCGCCGTATTTCGGCCACCCTGATGGAACGCCTGGACGCCCGCAGCCGCTTCGAGGCGGGCGTCCGCGCCGTGCAGGACGGCTGGCTCCCCGCCTCCCGCTGACGGCGCGGGCGCCCGGTGACCCGTCGTCATTCGGCGTTCTGGCGCGCTTCCCGCCGGTCCGCCAGCAGCAGCGCCACAGCGGGGACCAGGGTGACGCCGTAGACCCAGAGCACCCAGCCGAAGGAATGGGCGAAAGCGCCCGGGACCAGGCCGTGGCGCCGCTCGGCCGCCTGCTCCAGGACCACCGTCACCACGGCGATCGCCACGGCACCGCCGATCCGCTGGATCAGGTTGAGCTGCGAGGAGGCGTCCGGGATGGACTGCGGCTTGATCGACTCGAACGCCCGCGTCATCGCCGGCACGATCGTCAGACCCGTGCCCAGGCCACGCACCACCAGGCTGGCGCACAGCAGGACGTAGGACGTGTCGGCGGACAGCGTGGTCAGCGGGAGCGTCGCCACGATCGTCAGCGAGATACCGAGCACGACGGTGGCGCCCCCGCCGATCCGCTTCATCAGGACCCGGCACAGCCAGGCCGCGCACACCACGCCGACCCCGCCCGTCGACATCAGCAGGCCGGTCGTGACGGCCGTCTCGCCGCGGGCGCTCTCGAAGTACAGCGGGATCAGCATCATCGGCGAGTACAGGACGAAGCCGAGGCAGAAGATGTTGATCGCGGACACCCGGTACACCCGGATCGCGAACAGCCGCACGTCCAGCAGCGGGAAGCGGGCCCGCAGCCCGCGCACGACGAACACGGCACCGCTCGCCACCGCCAGCGCCAGCGGCACCAGGAAGTCCGCACGGCCGCTCAAGGCATGGGCGGAGAACTCGTGGATGGCGAGCACGGTGCAGACCGTGCACACGGCCGACGACACCAGGCCCACCACGTCCAGCGGCTTCACCTGCTGCCCGGCCGGCGCGTCCCTGCGCACCCAGCGCAGGGTCACGAACAGCAGTGCCGCGCACAGCGGGACGTTGACGGCGTACACCGCCCACCATCCGCCGGCCCCGACGAGAAGGCCGCCGATCGTGGGGCCGAGCAGCGGGCTGATCAGCATGACGCTGCCGTTCAGCGCCTGGACGCGCCCCAGGTGCTCGCGCGGCACGCCGCTGGTGAGCAGGATCGTGGAGACGGGCGTGAGCACACCGGCGGCGGCACCCGACACCCCGCGCGAGACGACGAGTTCGGTCAGGCTCTGGCTGAGCGCGCAGGCCGCCGAACCCAGCAGGAACAGCGTCGTCGCACTCGCGAAGACCCGCCTGACACCGAACCGGGTGGCGAGCCAGCCCGTGGCCGGCATGGCGGCGGCCAGGGCGATCAGGTAGACGGTCACCACCCACTGGACCTGGTTGATGTCGCCGAAGCGGGCGGTCGTGTCCTTCAGGGACACGTTGACGATGGTGGTGTCGAGCAGGGCGATGAAACCGCCGGTGATGGCGGCGGCCATGGTGAACTTGGTGGGACCGGACGGGGCTGAGCTCTTCTGCCCGGTGCCCTCGGGAGGGCCCGGGGTGCCCTCTTCGGTCCGTGCGGTCAGCGACATGGGTGAACGTCCTCGGGGATCAGTGGGGCGGCGGATCAACGGGAAGGGGGGCGGGTCAGCCGGTGTGGACGAGGGCGTGCTCGACGTCGTCGAGGACGGCGTCGCTCGCTTCCAGGGCGCCCGGGCGCCGCCGGCAGGAGAGGGTGACCTCGGTCTCCTCGCCGAACTGGCAGGTACTCAGGAACATCTCGGCGTAGGGCACGAGCATCGGCAGCGTGAAGAAGGCGGTGGGCCGGAAGTCGTCGGTGCGCAGCTCCTCGACGTCGACGGGGCCGTGGTCGGACACGATCGCCGTGCACGGGAAACGGGTGCCGTCCAGCTCCTGCGCCTCGCGCAGACTGTTGGCGAAGGGGTTGCTGCGCAGGAAGTCCTTCTCGAGCGAGGCCACTTCACGCTTGCTGAGCAGGGCGCGCAGGACCTGTCCGTGCAGCCGCTTCCAGTCGTCGTCGCGCCGCAGGTCCAGCACCAGCTGGGACGTCAGGTTCGCGGTGGAGCGCACCGCGCGGTCATGGCGGCGCAGGTCGACCGGGACGATCAGGCGCCCCGTGTCGGTGGCCAGGTGCCGGGAGACGGCCGCCGCCACGCGCGCGGTGACCGCGGACGGCGCGGCCGGGACGCGGCGGCGGTTCCACAGCGGCGTGCTCTCGGCGGGACCGCGGCCGAGGATCGCGGGCAGGCCGCCCAGCCGGGCGGGCGGCTCGGCCCGCGGCACGGTGCCGGCGGCCTTGCGGAAATGGGTGTCGTCGACGACCGCCCCGGCGCCCAGGGGCTCCTCGCCGCGCAGGATGCGGAACACGTCGGCGATCCACTGCCGCAGGCCCCGGCCGTCCGTGACGATGTGGCTCGCGCGGACGACCAGCCGGGTCCCGGACGGGCCGGCCGACAGGCCCACCTCGCACACCGGGCCGGTGACCACGTCGAGATCGCCGTGGAAGAACGGATGGTCGGGACCGGCGCCGTCGGGCAGCACCCGGACCGGCGGGAGCGGGCCGTCGGCGCGCCAGGCCGTGGCACGGCGGCGCACCGCCAGGCCGGGACCGACCAGGACGGCGCCCCGCACGGCCTGCTCCAGCGCCTCGGCGTCGATACGGCCCACGCCCTCGACGACCATCTGGATCAGCTGCGGGGTGCCGGTTGCGGCGGCGTTGAGGTAGCCGCGCTCGATCTGCGAGATGCGGCGCTGGTAGGGCCGGGGAACCTGGTCTGTGGCTGTTGCTGTCATGCGGGCTCCAGGGGGAGGACGGCCGGGCGTCCGGGGGACTGCCGCCACCAGCGGACCCGCGCGGGTCCGGCGGCGGCGAGGGCGAGGTGCAGGTCGGGGCGTTCGGGCGCGAGGGTGGCCGAGCACACCCGGTAGGACGGGAGGTTGGTGGGGCGCCAGCCCGGCCGCCAGTCCGGCAGCCGGACCCCGGCGAAGGTCTCCTTCGTCAGGTGCGAGGCCTTGATGAGCGCCTCGCACTCGGCGAAGTCCCGGATGCCGGCCGGTTCCCGACGGCCCAGCAACTCGCCCAGCCACCGCATGGCGCCCGGACGGTACCGCTCGTCCTGCAGGTCGACCCCCACGTGCGGTCCGGTGGACAGGGCCACCGCGCTGAAGTCGTCGCAGTGCGCCACCGAGGCGGCCGCGCCGAGAGCCGGGACGCTCCAGCGTCGGTGGGCGTCCCTGGCCAGGTCGGCCGCGGTGAGCCCGACTCCGTGGAGGGTGGCGACGGCGTCGAGGACGAGGGAGCGGCCGGAGGCGTTCAGGCGGTGCCCCGTGCGGTCGCGCGGGAGGCCGTGGTGCCGGGTGACGAGGCAGTCGATCACGGCGGGCCGGTGGCGCGGACCGTCCGGGGCCGCGGCCCCGGACGCCCCTCCGGCCCGACCGGCCCCGTCCCCGGACCCCCACCGGACCGTGCGCAGCCGGCCGGAGCCGGCGGGCGACCGCCGGTCCGGGGCGTGCGACGGCCCGTCCAGCGGGTCCGGCACCGGCTCCGTCGGCCCGCCCATCACGCCCCCGTGTCGAACACGGCCGCCGCGTAGCTGCCGCCGTGGGCGAAGCTGGACAGCAGCACATGGCCCCCGGCGTCCCCGTTGAGGGCCGCCGTCAGGCCGAGGGCGCCCGCACTGCCGTAGGTCTCGCCGAGCAGGGCCTTCGGCGCCAGGACCGGGCGGTCGGACAGGCCCGCGTGCTTCATGGCCTGCCGCTCGGCCACGTCGACCAGCGTGTAGCCGGAGGCCGCCGAGACGACCGTGGCGATGTCGGCCGGACCGGTGCCCGCCTCCGCCATCGCGGCGCGCAGCGAGCGCGCCCACGCCTCGCCGTCCCGGCCGAGGCCGCCGATGCCCACCGACTCGCCCGAGGCGCCGAAGCCCTTCACCCGGGCCAGCACCGGGGCGTCCCGCAGGGCCGCCGACCGCTCGCTCTCCAGCAGGATCGCCGACGCGCCCTCGGCCAGCACCATGCCGGTGCGGGCGCCCGGGACCACGTGCGGCGTGCGGGCGTAACCGGGGAGGCCGGCCCGGGTGGCGAGCGCCTGCTCCGGGAACTCGTCCGCGATGACGACCATGATGCGCTCCGCCGCGCCCCGGGCGATCACGCGGGCCGCGAGCTGCAGCGCCAGGACCGAGCTCGTACCGCCGTTGGCGATCGTCGCCGTGTAGCCGCGGTAGCGGTTCAGCATGGCGACATGGCCGGCCGCCGCGTTCACCACCGTGTTGGCGAACAGCGACGGGTTGGCGCCGGTGATGCCCTGCTGCAGCATGCCCTTGTGGAACCGCAGCACCGAGGTCACCGGGCCGTAGCCGGTCGCGAACACGATGCCGGTGCCCTCGGCCTCCGCCCTGGAGGGCTTGCCGTGGCGGCCGTACAGGTCGGCGACCGCCGCGGCGGCGAGCAGGCTGAGCGGGTCCATACGGCGGACCCGGCTCGGGTTGACGCCCCGGGCGGCCGACCGGATGTCCACGCGGCCGACCGGGACCTCGCCCACGCCCTCGACGTGCTCCAGCCCGGTGAAGCAGGCGCGCTCCTCGGCCAGTGCCTCGAACAGCGCCTGGGTGCTGCCGGCGGCGCCCGCGAGGCCGGCGGTGCCCGTCACCACCACGTCCTGGACCTGCTCGGTGCGACGCGGCGAGCCACCGACCCGACCGGGCTTGTGGATCACCACGGAGGCGTTGTTGCCACCGAAGGCGAAGGAGTTGGACAGGACCACACCGGGCTCGGACGGGCGCCCCGTCTCCGGGACGATGTCCAGGCCGAACGGTGACGGGACGCCCCGCGTGTTGATCGTCGGGGGCAGCATGCCCCGGTCGACGGCGAGGGTGCTGACGACCGCCTCCACCGCACCGGCCGCGCCGAGCGTGTGGCCCACGATCGACTTCGTCGAGCTTGCCGGCGGGACGTCGGCGCCGAACAGGAGCTTGACCGCCTTGGGTTCGGAGGCGTCGTTCGCGGGGGTGCCGGTGCCGTGCAGGTTGAGGTAGTCGACGTCCGACGGGCCGAGGCCCGCGGTCTCCAAGGCCTGCGCCATCGCCGCGCAGGCGCCCTTGCCGCTGGGGTCGGGGGCGGTCTGGTGGTAGCCGTCGCAGGAGAGTCCGTAGCCGCCGAGCTCGGCGAGGACCCGGGCGCCCCGCGAGGCGGCCCGGTCGGCCGCCTCCAGCACCATGAACCCGGCGCCCTCGCCGAGGGTCAGGCCCGTGGAGGCCGACATCGGCGAGCAGGGCTCGGGGTCCAGGGCGCCCAGCGCGCTGAAGCCGTACGCCGACAGGGAGGCGAGCGGGTCCACGCCGCCGCAGACGACGTAGTCGACGTCCCCCTTCCACAGCAGCTCGGCCGCGTAGCCGAGGGCGACCGCACTGGCGGCGCAGGCGTTGGACAGCACCACCCGCGGGCCGCGCAGGTCGAACTCGGCGGCGATGAAGTCGCCGACGCACGGCAGCTGGGAGGCGGCGGCCTGCTCCGCGTCCAGCGTGCCCTCGTGGACCAGGCCCGCGTGGACGCCCTCCAGCGTGGGCATGGCGCCGAGGCTGGAGCCGACCACCACCGCGACCCGGTTCCGGTCGACGGCGTCCAGGTCCAGCCCGCTGCCGCGCAGCGCCTCGCGGATGGCGGTGGCCGCGAGGCTGTAGCAGCGGTCGAGACCGGCCGCCTGCGGGCTGGTGACCATGCCGGCCCACTGGGTCAGCAGCTCGGAGGCGTCGAACAGGGTGTTGGTGCGGATACCGGAGGTGCCCGCCGTGATCGACGACCAGCCCTTCTCGACGTCCTCACCGGCTCCGGTGATCAGTCCCAGGCCCGTGAGGGCGATTCTCGGCGTACCCATCAGGCGATCCGGGTGGTGAGGGAGCGGGCGATCACCCGGGGCAGGGTGGCCGTGCGCAGCGGACGCTCCGCCGACTGCTCGTCGAGGCCCGCCAGTTCGAGGCCGGGAACCCAGAACGGAGCGTCCAGCAGGGCGAGCACCAGCTCCTCCTCCGGGTTGGCGGAGGGCGCCTGCCACAGGATCGTGCCCGCCGGCCGGCCGGCCGCGGTGACCTCGGTGCCGGGGGCGAAGCGGCTGTCGGCCGGCGCGGCGAGCGCGGTCACCCTGGCCGTCTCGGTGGTCGGCTTGACCAGGCCGTCGGAGCCGCGGAACTCGCCGACGCGCTCCCAGTCGACCATCCAGGACAGGTCGGCCGCGGCCACCGAGAGTCCGGCGAAGCCGGCCGCGAAGACGCCCATGCCGGCCTCGGCCTGGACCCGGGCCAGCCCCTCGGGGCCGACGGGGGCGCCGCCCTGCTCCTCGACCGCGGCGAGCGCGGCCGCGTGGGCGGTCTCGGGGGCGTTGGTGAGCAGCAGGTAGCCGTACTCGCCGGTGGTGCCGACGCGCGCCAGGTGGGCCAGGGCGGCCTGGTCGTCGGCGAGCGTCGCCTCGGTGACTCCGTGCAGGGTCAGGCCGGAGATGTCGAAGTCGACGAACCTCGAGGCCACCGACCAGGCCGTCGGGCCCTCGAAGGCCGTGGCGCCCCAGCCCTCCGGCTCGACGTCGATCTCGACGCCCGCGGGGAGGTCCAGCTCCGCCAGGTAGGCGCCGAGTTCCTCGGCGGTGACCTCGGTACGGGGCAGCAGCCAGGAGTCGTCGCCGATCTCGAAGTGCAGCAGGACCGCGAACGGCGAGCCGTCCTCGTTCAGTGCCAGAGCCTCGCGGACGGTGTCCGGCTCCACGAACTCGGCCGACTTGGCGAGGAACTGGTCCAGCAGGCTCAGCCGCTCGTCCCCGGTGATCCGCACGAAGGGGGCGGTGATCCGGTAGGAGCCGACGGTGGTGCGGACGGTGGCGTAGTCGTCGGCCTGGGTGCGGGACGCGGCAACGGAGGTGGTCATGGTGTGCGGTTTCCTTTTCGACGGGGGGTGGTTCAGAGGACGGGTTCGGGGTGGACGGCCAGGTGCCAGGAGCTCTCCCGCAGGGCCGGGGACACGCAGCCGACGAGGAGACCCGAGGGGGTCGTGCGGAGCACGATCTCGGCGTCGGGTCGGGGGTCGGCGGGCCGGACGTCGAGCCAGTTGCCGTCGGACAGCCGCACTGCGGCGGCCGAGGCCCAGATCTGGCGGAACTCGGTGGAGTCGAGCTCCCATGCGGTGCTCGCCGAGTCCAGCACCACGGCGGTCTTCCGCGAGGCGTTCGGGGTGATCCAGAGGACGGCCTCCTCCTCGTGGCCGGGGGCCTGCACGTCGACGCGCACCGGCTCGGCCGGATCCTCGGCGCCGGTGAGCTCCCAGCCGATCCGCTCGCGCGGCGAGAACAGGGCGAAGGGGTGCTTCTCCTCCCAGGGCGCCGACGTCCTGACGCCCCAGCCGAGGCCGCTGGCACGGCCGGCGCGGTCGTGCTCGGCCGTCACCCACATGCCCGCCGACCAGCGCGGGTTGTTGCCGAACGCCCGAACGCGCGGGTACGGGCTGCGCAGGACCTTGGTGGTGCCTTCGCGCCAGGTGGTGACACCGGCGGCGGACGCGGCCAGCCTCAGCTCGCGCGCGGGAGCGGCGGGCCGGGCGGCCGTGCGGGGCCGGGCCTCGGGCGCGGGCCGGGTGCGGAACTCGGTGCGCAGTCGGGCCACGCCGTCCTCGCCGGGCTCCAGGACGCGCTCCAGGAGCGTGCTGTGGATGAGTCGCACCGGCTCCCGGACCGGCAGCCGGACCCCGAACGAGGCGCCCTGCCAGTCGAGTCGGTCGCCGAGCGGGACCTCGAGCGAGGCGGCGACCACTTCGGAGGCGTCGCGGACGCCCAGGCCGAGCCCGATCGGACGGGCCGCGCCGTCGCCGTGGTCGAAGGTGCCCTGGCGCAGTCCGACGGTCTGGAAGACGCGGCCGGGGCGGCCGGTGAAGGTGAAGTCCTGGCGCAGGACGCCGTCGTGGAGGGTGACGCTGCCCACGACCTGTTCGTCGCCGAGCCGTTCGGTGATCCGCAGCCCGTGCTCGACGGGGACGACCTCCAGGTCGCACGGCTCTCCCTCGCGCCAGCCCGCCGAGCGCCCGGCACGGCAGCCGGGCCAGGTGGAGACGAACACCGGCCCGTGGTGGCCGGGGGCCAGCACGCGTACGGTCCCGTCGTCGCCGTCCACCTCGACGGCCAGGCCGTCCGACGCGAACCGGTGCGGCGGGAGGCCCTTCGGGGCGCGGACGGAGTACGGGGGGCCGGCCAGCCGCAGGGCCCGGACGGCGCCGTCGGCTCCGGTGATCGCCGCCTCCCGCACGGTCCCCCGGTCGACGTCGACACTGGCGGTGAGGCGGAACTCGCCCAGCCCGAGGACGTAGTCGACGGTGCGGACGCCGTCCACCGGCTTCACGTCGGAGCGCAGTTCGCCGTCCCGGGACTCGGTGACGCTGCCGAAGCTGCTGAGCTGCCCGAGGGCCGACCTGACCTCGTCCCCGAGGTCCGCGAAGACGCTGCGCAGGATCAGCGGGATGTAGTTGTGCAGTTCGACGTTGCCGTCCTCACCGGGCACGGTCTGCCCGACCGAGACGCAGCCGACCCGCCGGTACAGCTTGAACGCCACGGAGTTGGCCGGGTTGACGGTGAGCCGCAGCACCAGGCAGCCGGTCCGCACCATCCATTCGACGGCCTCCGTGAACAGCCGCCCGGTGATGACGCCGTTCCGGTAGGCCGGTGCGACGAAGAACATGTCGGCGATGAGCTCGCCGGCGCGGGCGCAGCGCCGGCCGGTGTTGCGGAACAGGCCGAAGGTGCCCACCACGCGGCTGCCGTCGGCGGCCACCAGGAACGTCGCCGTGTCCCGTTCGGCCAGCTCGCGCTCCAGTTCGCCGCCGGTGATCCCGCCGGCCACCGGGTTGGGGTTGTCGCGGTGGCGGTTGTACAGCTCCGCGATGTCATGCGCGTCGCCCTGCTGGTACGGGCGGATCGTGAGGGACATTCCACACCTCCTTCTCTTCGGACGGGATGCCTCTCGGTGCGGCGCCGGTGCCGTGGCCGTCGGGCGCACGGTCCCGCGGTGCCCGGCGCGCCGCCGGCACCGCGCCGGACGGCGTCCGGCCCGGAGCCTCGGGCGGGCGCGCGCCGGGCGTCGCGGCGGGGCGGGCGCCGCCCCGCCGCGGCACCGGGGTGTTCCGCAGGTCCTGCGCGGTGCCGCGGGACCTGCGGAACACCCGGGTGCTGTGGCCGGAAGGGTCTGCCGGGCGTCGCGAACCGGTGAACCCTTCCGGCCGCAGCGCTAGCTCCCGGCGTCCTTGCGGCCGGTGGTGACGATCAGCGAGCCGGAGGCGGCGAGTTCGGTGCCCACGCTGGCCCGCACCGTGACCTGCCGCAGACCCCGCAGCCGCTGGCCGAGCTTGGCCTCCAGGCGGAGCTGGTCGCCCGGGACGACGAGCCGGGAGAACTTCATCGAGCTGATGGAACCGAGGTAGCCGACGCTCTGCGACGGGTCGCCCGCCGCCTCGGTCCCGCCGTCCTCCGGGGCGGGGGCCTCGATGATCTCGGCGACGTAGACGACCGCGACGAGCTGCGCCATCGCCTCGACGATCATCACGCCCGGCATGATCGAGTGGTCGGGGTAGTGCCCGGCGAAGAACGGCTCGTTCACCGAGACGCTCTTCACGCCGCGGCCGGAGACGCCGGGGACGACGTCGAAGGCGCGGTCGATCATCAGCATGGGCCAGCGGTGCGGCAGCATCCGCTTGATGTCGTCGGAGGAGTAGCTGAAGGTCCGCTTCGACCGGGCGGACGCCTCGGAGGTGACCGTCATGCTCAGGCCTCGCGCGCTTCGACGAAGTCGACCAGGGCGTTGATGGACCCGAAGGCCTCGAAGTCGTCGTCGCTGATCAGGACGTCGAACTCGTTGTTGACCATGACGACGATCTCCAGGGTGTCCAGCGAGTCCATCTCCAGACCGCGGCCGAACAGCGGCTGGTTGTCGGAGACGACGGCCGGCTCGACGTCCAGGCCGAGACGCTCGATGATCATCGTCTTGATCTTCGTGTTCTTCTCCAGGCGCGCCTCGGCCTGGCTGCGGATGTCCTCGAAGGTGGCGGCGGGCATGACGGGGTCCTCTCGTGCGTGGTGGTAGGGGAACGCGGGGCGAAGGCGCTAGCTGTGGATCATTCCGCCGTCGACGGTGAGCACCTTGCCGGTGACGTAGGAGGCGGCGGGGCTGGCCAGGAACGCGGCGACCTGGGCCACCTCTTCCGCGGTGCCCATCCGGCCCAGCGGGATGGCCTGCAGGGCCTCCTTCATGGCGGCCGGCGGGACCTTCTTGACCATGTCGGTGTCGATGAAGCCGGGCGCGACGACGTTGACGCGGATGCCGCGCGGGGCCGCCTCCTGGGACAGGGTCTTGGCCATCGAGATCACCCCGCCCTTGCTGGCGGCGTAGTTGGCCTGGCCGGCGCGGCCGGCGATGCCGCTGGTGGAGGCGATGAAGACGATCGAACCGCCGCTGGTGTACATCTGCTTGGTGGCCTCGCGGGCGGTGAGGAAGGCACCGGTGAGGTTGGTGCCGATGACCTCCTGCCACTTGCTGCTGCTCATCGCGGCCAGATGGCCGTCGGCGGTGACGCCGGAGTTGAGGACGGCGACGCCGACGCCGCCCCAGGTCGTCCTCAGTTCCCGGTACATGGCGGCGACCTGGGCCTCGTCGCCGACGTCCGCCCTGACCAGGAGCGCCTCGCGGCCCAGCCCGCGGATCCGCTCGGCGACCTCCTCCGCCTTCCCCGCGCTGGAGCGGTAGTTGAGGGCGACGTCGCAGCCGTGCTCGGCGAGGGCGAGCGCGATGGCCGCGCCGATGCCCCGGGAGGCGCCGGTGACGAGGGCCTTGGTGCCCTCCGGGAAGAGCGTGCTCATGCCTTCCCTCCGGTCATGGCCGCGGTGACCCGGTGGCTGCCGGGGTCGAAGCCCTCGGCCTCGGTGCCGAGACCCGCCTCGGTGGCGGCCCTCAGCACGGCCTGCGCGACCGCGAGGTCGAGGACGCCGAGTCCGAAGGGCGAGAAGACGATCGTGCGGTCGGTGGCGGGCGGCTCGGGGGAGGCGAGCACGGAGGCGATCTCGGCGTGCACGAACTCCCGGTGGCCCGTCTTCTGCTCCGCCCTGTGCAGGGAGGTCTGCTCGCGGACGGCGTGCTCGGTGTCGTCGGTGACGTTGTAGGCGTTCAGGATCGAGTCGGTGGCGAGGTCGCGCAGCGACAGGTGCAGGATCACCTGGCCGGCCGGGCGGTCCGGGTGGTCGGCCAGGTCGAGCCAGTACGTCGAGTCGGTGGTCGCGATGCTCACGGTCTCCGCGCCGAGCGCCTCGGCGACGTCGCCGGTGCGGAAGGCGATCCCCGGGTGCTCGGACTCCAGTTCGCCGGCGAAGACCTCCGCGCGGCCCGGGACGACGTCCTGGAGCACGACGGACTCGAGGTCCGGGTGGGTCAGCCGCAGGAAGGACAGGACGCGCTGGTTGATGGTCCCGCAGCCGATGAGGCCGACCTCGCGGACCCGGCGGGTGCCGTGCAGGGCGCCGGCCGCGAGGGCCGCGCTCGCCGCGGTGCGCGACGAGGAGATCTGGCTGCCCTCCAGCACTGCCGTGGGGTAGCCCGTGTCGAGGTCGTTGAGCACCTGCACGGAGGAGGCCCGCTGGAGGCCCTTCTCGACGTTCGCCGGGAACGACGAGATCCACTTCAGGCCCATCACCGGCTCCGGACCGCCGAGGTAGGCGGGAAGCGAGATGATGCGGGACCCGGCGGGCCGGGGCGGGCGCAGGAAGCTGGAGAACGGCAGGTGCGAGTCGCCCCGGCCGTGCAGCAGGTAGGCGTCGCGGACCGCGTCGAGGACTGCGGGTTCCAGTCCCGTCAGGGCGGTCCTCACGTCGTCCCGTCCGAGGATCTTCAAGACTCACTCCTGTCGTGGTCGGTGGGGGTGGGCTCATGGCCCGGCTCCGGCTCGCCGTCGGCGGCGACCGGCCGCTCGGCGTGCGGGACGTCCGGCGCGGACGGGAGCTCCTGGAGGTTCGTCTCGACCCAGGTGTCGGAGTAGATCGTGTCGAGGTAGCGGTCACCGCCGTCCGGGAGCACGGCCACGCAGACGGCGCCCGTCTCCAGCCAGTCGGCGGCGTGCTGGAGCGCGGCGATCACCGCGCCGGACGAGCCGCCGGCGAGGATCGACTCCCGGGCGAGCAGCTGCCGGCAGCCGCGCACGCAGTCGAAGTCGGTGACCTTGACGACCCGGTCGGCGAGGCCCGGCCGCAGCAGCGGCGGGACGACCGCGGCACCGTGCCCGGGGATCGTGCGCCGGTGCCCGCGCTCCCACGGCTCGGGAGGTCCGAAGATCACGCTGTTCACCGCGTCCACGGCGACGACCCGGGTGGCCAGGCCGTTGTCCTGGATGTACTCGGCGCAGCCGCGCAGCGTGCCGGTGGTGCCGGCCGCGACGAACAGGTAGTCGGGGTCGTCCGCCAGGGCCTCGCTGATCTCGCGCATGGTGTGGTGGTGCGCGCGGGCGTTGTACTCGTTGGCGTACTGGTTGGGCCAGTAGGCGTCCGGGACGGTCTCCAGCAGGGTGCGGACCCGGCTGATCCGGGCCGGCAGGTACTCGCCGGTGGCCGGGTCCCGGTCGACGGTCTCGACCTTGGCGCCGTACGCCCGCATGATGGCGGCGTTCTGCGCGGTGGTGCGGGGGTCGACGACGCAGATCAGGGCGAGCCCGTAGAAGTTGCAGAGCTGGGCGAGGGCGATGGCGAGGTTGCCCGAGGAGGACTCCACGACGGTGGAGACCCCGGGGACGAGCTGGCCGGTGCGGATGCCGTGCTCGATCATCGACTTGGCGGCGCGGTCCTTGATGCTGCCGCCCGGGTTGAAGCGCTCGCACTTGGCGTACACCTGGAACCGGGCGGGTGGGAAGAGACGGTCGAGGGCGACGAGCGGGGTCGAGCCGATCGTCGCGACGATGTCGGGATCCCGGGAGCGGAGGGGACGGACCGCGGAGTCCGCGCCGTCGGAGGCGAGGACGGTCATTCCGGCACCTTTCTGCTGATCTGGATCCGCAGTTCGCTGACGTGGCGCTCGCCGTCCGCGTCCGCCACCCAGGAGTCGTCCGGGGCCGGCAGCGGCTCGCTGAGGGTGACGAGGGCGTCCGGGTCGAGGCGACGCGCGGTGCGGACGAGGTTGGCGAAGGACAGCACCAGCGTCGGACTGGTGAGGTCGACGAGGGACGGCTTGGTCTCCTGCGGGAACTTGACGAAGAGCAGGTCCGGCAGGGCGTGTTCGGTGACCCAGCGCCGCACCGCGAGGTAGTCCCGCTCCCGGTCGGCCCGCTCCGGCAGCGGGACCGACGCGACGGGCAGCCGCCAGGTCTCCCGGAACAGCACCAGGTCGTCCAGGGTCACCCGCGGGGCGTGCGTCCGGTCGAGCCCGATCTTGAAGGCGTCCGCGGCGATGATCGCGACGGGCACCGCGAGCAGTTCCTGGATGCTCCACGTCCGCCCGTCGGGGGTGGTCGCGGTGACCGTCCCGTCCGACTCGGCGAGCGGGATCGACGCGGCGGGGTCGACGCGGCCCCGGTCGTCCCAGGGGGCCCTGGTGAAGCCGATCAGCCGGTCCCCGGCGCCGATCGGCGCGGGCACCATGCGGCCGCTGTTGCGCTTCCACTCCACGGGGAGCAGCGGCACCAGGCGCGGCGCGCCGATCGCCGCGTTGACCTTGTCGCGCAGCGAGCCGGCGTCGGTGGTCCAGTCGAGGAAGGGCAGGTCCAGCGTGGCGAGGCAGGCGTGCAGTTCGCCGAGGACGGCGGTGTACCGCCCGGCGTTGACCGCGTCCGCGGACGGGGCCGCCACCTGCAGGTCGGGGCTGTGCACCGCGAGGTGGGGCGAGCGGACCGGGCCGGTCGCGAAGACGGCGCGGGCGCGCTCCTCGACCTCGGCCGTCGACAGCCGGATCCGCTGGGGCACCTCGGCGGCGGGATCGACGTCGAGCACCTCGCGCCACTTCTCGGCGAGTTCACGGGTCGCGGTGTGCACCGGGGTGGCGCCCGCTCCCCAGAACAGCCCCAGCACCTGGGTCCACACGTCGGCGAGCGTGACGTCCGGCCGGCGGGCGGCCGCCTTGCGCACCAGGGCGGCGACCTCCGCCTCCACCAGCTCGGCGAGCCGGTTGCCGAACCAGTCCGCCGCGTCCGCGACCAGGGCCAGCGGGCGCGCGATCCCGTCGAGGAAGTCGCGGCCCAGGTCCATCCGCACGTCCCGCAGGCAGTCCTGGTAGCACAGGGTGCGGCCGGCGTAGGCCCTGCCCTCCTCGCGGGAGGCCGCCTGTCCCGTGATGCCGACGAAGAAGTCGTCCAGCCGGTCCAGTGCCGCGGCGAGTTCCTCGGCGCTGTCCGCGCGTTCCATGCCGTCGCGGAGCCGGTCGAGTTCGCCGAGGACGCCGGTGAAACGGGCGAACAGCTCCGGGTCGCCGACCCGGGCCACCCGCCGGCGCAGGATCTCCTCGGCACGCACGTCCACGGGGATGTTCGTGTCCCAGGTCAGCACCCGCTGCCGGACCAGCCGCTTGAGGGTCTTCTCCACCCGCTCCCGGGCCGTCGCCGGGTCCCAGCCGGAGGCTTCGGCGATGTCCTCGGCGCTCCGGTCGCCGTCGGCCAGTCGCAGCACCCGGACGTCGTCCTCGCGCAGCCGTACGGTGCGGCCGCCCTGCATGACGAGCCGGTCGCCCGCGAGGTGCACGTCGGGCCGCAGCATCGGCGGGAACCACCAGCGGGCCCCCGGCACGGCGATCATCCAGTCGGCCAGCGCGGCCACGGTCCACCGTTCGAGGAAGACGCGTCCGCGGGACGTCAGGGCGGGCCCGTGCTCGATGTCGACGGCCTGCCGGCCCCGGCCGACCGACATCCAGGCCGCCGGGCCGAAGAAGCCGATCGTCTCCGCCTTGGCGCAGTAGCGGAGCCAGTACATGGCCAGGGTGCGCTCACGGCGGCGGCGCTTGGACTCGGGGCCCCTGCCCGCCGCGACGGAGTCGAGCTGGCGGTAGACGGCGCGGTTCTGCCAGGCGATGGCCCGGCGCACCCGGTCGTCGGCGGCGAGGCCGGCCAGCCGAGCGGACTCGGCCTCGGTGTCGGCCCGGTAGGCCGCGGTGAACGCCTCCCGGTCCCCGGTCCCGGCGAGGCGCGCGGCGCGGGCTCCGCCGAGCAGGCCGATCCCGGAGACCGGGAAGCCGGCGCTGCGCAGCAGTCCCACGCCCCACACCCGCCATTCGCTGTCGCCGAGGCGGTACGACGGCCCGAACTCCGCCCAGTCGAACGCCTCGCGGGGCCGGGTCGCCTCCGGCACGCTGGTCATGCCGCCCCTTCCCGGAAAGCGGCCGCGAGCCGGGAGATCCCCTCGGCGATCCGCTTCCTGGGTACGTTGCTGAAGCACAGCCGCAGCGCGTCCGCGTGCTCGCCGTCGATCCCGAAGTGGCTGCCGGGCACGTAGGAGACCCCGTGCTCGGCGGCCGCCTCGGCGAAGCGGCCCGTGTCGGCGCCGTCGCGGTGGCGCAGCCAGATGTAGAACCCGCCGTCGGGCCGCTCCCACGTCCAGGGGCCGTCGGTGCCGAGTTCGTGCTCCAGGGCGTCGGCCATCAGCGCGGCGCGCTCCCGGTAGCTGGTCCGGTAGGCGTCGACCAGGTCTCCCCAGCCGGCGCGGGTGTGGAACGCGGCGAGCGCGGCCTGCGCGAGCGCGGACGGCGACAGGGCCATGACCTCGGTGGTGCGGCGCAGGGTGGCCGCGAGGGGGTCCGGGGCCGCGATCCAGCCGCAGCGCAGGCCGGGTGCGAACACCTTCGAGAAGGTCCCCAGGTACACCACCCGGTCGGGGTCGAGCCCCTGGAGGGTCTGCGTGGTGCGCCCGTCGAAGCCGAGCAGGCCGTAGGGGTTGTCCTCGACCACCAGCAGGTCCAGTTCCCGTGCGGCGGTGAGGAGTTCCTTGCGGCGTTCGACGCCGAGGGTCGCGCCGGTCGGGTTCTGGAACGTGGGGTTGCAGTACAGGATGCGGACGGTGCTGCCGGCGGCGCGCAGCCGTGCCACGGTCTCGCGCAGCGCCGCCGGGTCGAGGCCGTCGCGGTCCGCCGGGGCGGGGTGCAGCGCGAGCCCCGCGGTGCGGAACGCGGCCGTGGCGCCCGGGTAGGCGGGCGTCTGGACCAGGACGGTCTCGCCGGGGGCGGCGATTCCGAGGGCGACGGCCAGCAGGCCCATCTGGGAGCCGTTGGTGGGGACGAGGTTCTCGGCGGTGGCGCCGGCTCCCTCGCGGGCCATCAGGTCGGTGATCGCCGGCACCAGGGCCCCCGCGATGTGCGGGGTCGAGTACTGGAGGGCGACCCGGCCGCCCAGCCTGATGAGCCGGGAGAGCTGGGTGGAGATCGTCTCCAGGGGGAGGACCTCCAGGTCGGGGAGGCCTCCGGAGAAGGAGACCAGGTCCCCGCCCCGCTCGAACAGCTGCGGCATCTCCACCGCGGGTCGGATGTCGGTCCACATGGCGGTCAGTTCCCGGCCTTCGTGGGCGCCGCCCCGGACAGCTTCTCCTGCACCGAGCGCCACAGGCCGGCCGGGGAGGTGAGCGCGGGTTCCGCGAGCACCTCGGGGTCGATCTCGACGTCGAACCGCTCCTCGACGGCCATCAACAGCGCGACCGTGTGGAGGGAGTCCACGCCGAGGTCGACGAGCGGCGCCTCCGGATCGGTGACCGTGACGGCGCAGATCTCCTCGACGAGCTGGTCAAACTGAGACTGATTCATGGGTGGTGGTCCTCGTCTGTGTCGTCGCCTGTCCGGGGGAAGGCTGGGGAGTCCGGGCGGTACGGGAAGCGCTCAGCAGGCGTTCCACGGCCTTGCGGTCGGGCTTGCCGTTCGCGGTCAGGGGCACCTCGTCGATCGGGACGATCAGGTCGGGCAGCCGGGCCGGGTCCAGCAGCCGGGCCAGCCGGGCGCGGAGCTCCTCGGGGGTGAGGGAGGCTTGGACCGCGAGCCGGAGCTGCTCGTCCTCGGTCGCGGGCTTCAGTGCGACGGCGGCCGTCACGCCGGGCACGCTCTCGGCGGCGTCCTCGATCTCGGTGAGGCCGAGGCGGATCCCGCGCCGCTTGATCATGTCGTCGTCGCGGCCGACGAAGTAGAGCCGGCCGTCCTCGTCGAGGCGGCCCTGGTCGCCGGTGTGCAGTTCGAGAGAGCCGTCCGCGCGGCGGACGTACCGGTCCTGCTCCTCGACCGGGATGCCCCAGTAGCCGGCCATCACCGTCTCCCCCCACACCACGATCTCGCCGGTCTCGCCGGGAGGGAGCGTGGCGCCGTCCGCGCCGGCGATGCGGACGTGGTCGCCGGGGATGGGCGGGCCGACCGAGCCGGGGTGGGTCGCGTACTCGGCGGGGTCGAGGATCGAGATGCGCTTGCACTCGGTCATGCCGTACATCGAGGCGAACACCGATCCGGGGAACACTTCCAGCAGTTCGTTCATGACGAGCCGGCCCGGCCGGGCACCGGTGTTGGTGAACAGCCGCACCTTCGTCGGCCGCTTCTTCTTGCGCTGGAGCATCGCCAGTATCTGGGCCAGCGACGGCACGAGGGGCACGACCGTCACGCCGTACCGCTCGATGGTCCTCAGCAGGACGATGTCCGAGCTCCGGTCGGTGAGCACGAGCGTGCCACCGGTCAGGGCGGTGAAGAGCGCCTGGTAGAGGCCGTAGTCGAAGGAGAGCGGGAGCCGGCACAGCACCACGTCGTCGGCGCGGTAGCCGAGGCGGGCGTTGATCGCCTCGACTGCGGCGGACATCTGGCGGTGGGGGCAGACGACGCCCTTCGGGCGGCCCGTGGTGCCGGAGGTGTAGATCAGCAGTGCCACGTCGTCGTCGAGGACCCGGGCGGCGCGGCCGTCGGCGGGCGTCCGCTGGATCTCCTGCCAGGCCTGCGCCACCGGCACGGTGTCGCCGGCCCGCTCCCCCGCCGCGGGCGCGCTGATCGCGAGGTCCGCCGAGCAGTCGTCGACGATGTGGCCGACCTGGTGGTCCGTCAGTTCCGGGTGGACCGGCACGAAGACCGCGCCGATGCGGAGCGTCGCGTAGAAGAGGGCGAGGAAGGCCCGGTCGTTGCCGCCGGTGTGGACGACCCGCGCCCCGGCGGTGACGCCCCGGCCGCGCAGCCAGGCGGCCGCACGGTCGACGGCGGTGCCCAACTCGGCGTAGGTGAGGGCGCCGTCGGAGTCGATCACCGCGGGGTGGTCGGGGCGCTCCGCGCGGCACCGTTCGAAGTGGTCATGCACCGGCATGGGCGGGTTCTCCCTTCCCGGCGGCCGCGTCGATCCGGGCGAGGGCCTTCCCGACGTCGCGCGGCGAGTTGAGCGGGACCACGCCGAGTCCGGGGTGCTGCCGCTTGAGCAGGTTGGCGAGGGTGCGGGCCGGCGGCAGCGACACCGCCACCCCGGGCGCGAGCCGGACCAGGGTGGCCAGGCACCTGTCCCAGCGCACCGGCCGCACGACCTGGTCGACGAACCGCTGCCGGATCAGCTCGGGGTCGGCGACCGCCTCGCCGTCGGCGTTGGAGAGCAGGAGCCCGCGCGGCGGAGTGAAGGGGGTCGCGGCCGCCGCGGCGGCCACCGCCCGCCGCGCGGACTCCATGTACGGGGTGTGGAACGCGCCGGCGACCGGGAGCCGCTTGACCGTCGCGGAGGCGGGCGGCGCGGCGGCGAGTTCGTCGAGCCGCTCGACCAGGCCGGCGGCCACGACCTGGCCGGGACCGTTGAACGTGGCTGCGGTCAGGCCGAGTTCGGATATCCGGGCCAGCACCTCCGGTTCGTCGCCGCCGACGACGGCCGCCATCGAGGTGGGTGCCTCGGCGCAGGCCGCGGCCATCGCACGACCGCGGACCGCGGCCAGCCGCACCGCGTCGACGGGCTCGACGACGCCGGCGTAGGCCGCCGCGGTGAGCTCTCCGACGGAGTGCCCGGCCGCCACCGCGGCCGCTGCGGCCCCGGCCAGCTCCCGGTGGGCCAGCAGGCCCGCGGCGACCAGCAGCGGCTGGGTGTTCTCGGTCCGGGCGATCTCCGCGGCCGAGGCCCTGGTGCCCAGGTGGACGAGGTCGCAGTCCGCTGCCTCGGACCAGGCCCGTACGCGCTCGGCGTGGGCCGGGTCGCGAAGCCACCCGGCCAGCATGCCGGGGGCCTGGGAGCCCTGGCCCGGCGCCATGATTGCGAACATTCGTACAACCCCCTTTTCGGGTTCGCCCCTCGCGTCGGCGCGGGGCACCGGCGGGCGGAGTGTTGAGGTGGGGTGTCGGTGGGGTGTGGTGCCTTGCGGGAAGCGGGCCCGCGCTGCTGCCGGCCCTGCCGGCCCCAGTTCTGCCGGCCCGAGTGCTGCCGGCCTGCGGTACCGCCGGCCGCGGCTACTGCCGGCCGGTGCTCTTGGCGAACCGGCGGACCGCCGCGAAGCCGAAGCCGAGGAACCAGGCCACGATGTTGAAGACGGCCCCGGCGAGACTGGAGTGCTCCCCGCTGAAGCTGTAGCCGTCGGTGAGGGTGTAGCGGGCGAGCGTCGACACCCCCCACATCGGCGTGTAGCGCGAGATCTCCAGCATGGTGCCGCTCAGCGGGATGAACAGGTTGCCGAGGAAGGCGAGCGCGGTCATGGTCAGGCCCGGCATGTGCATCACCACGTCGGGCTTGAGGGCGAGGCCGAGCAGGATGCCGAGCGCGGCGAAGACCGCGGCGCCGAGCCAGGCGACCAGCAGCGAGGTCACCCACACCTGCGCACTGGCCTCCGCGCCGGTGACGTAGCCGAGAACCCCGACGATGGCGACCGGCACCGCGGCCATGACCACCGAGCACACGACCTTGACGAGCAGGTATCCGGGCGGGGCGAGGGGGCTCAGCGCGATCGTGCGCATCCAGCCCGCCGACTTCTCCACCGAGATGGTGGCCGCCGAGCTGGTCGCCGCCATGGCGGCGCCGTACACCGCGATGCCGATCATCATCCAGGCGGCGAAGTTGCCGTGCGGCAGCGTGCCCTCGGACGGGGCGGTGCGGAACAGGGCGAGATACAGGACGGCCGGGAGGAGGAGGGTGAAGATCGTGGTCTGGCGGTTGAAGCGGCGGCGCAGCTCGTAGCGGACGAACGTCGGGTTGACCCCGGCGAACGGCGAGGTGCGGGCGGTGGGAGGCGCGGTCAGGGTGCTCATCGCAGGCCCTCCTGGGCGGTGCGTCCGTCGCTGGTGATGGCCACGAAGGCCTCCTCCAGGCTGCGGGGGGCCACCTCGATCTCGGCGGCCGAGGTCCGGGTGACCACGACGCGCAGCAGGGCGTCGGAATCGGTCGTGTCGAAGAAGTAGCGGTCGCCGCGGGCCACGCAGGACCGCACGCCCGGGGAGGCGGCCACGACCGCGGCGTCGGCCGCGCTGATCAGCGCGGAGACGGTACGGCCGGCGAACGCGGAGCGGATCGACGAGGCCGAGCCGTCGGCGACGACGCGCCCCTGGTCCACCATCACCACACGGTCGGCGAACTGGTCGGCCTCCTCCATGTAGTGCGTGGCGAACAGGACGGTCATGCCCCGCGCGACGTCCTCCCGGACGGTGGCCCAGAACTCGCGGCGGGCCGCGACGTCCATGCCGGCCGTCGGCTCGTCCAGGACCAGGAACTCCGGGTTCGACAGCAGCGCGAGGGCGAACCGCAGCCGCTGCTGCTCGCCCCCGGAGCACTCCGAGACCCGGCGGTGCCGCAGCCGGGTGATACCGGCCCGGCTCATCACGGCCTCCGCGTCGGTGCCCGGGTGCAGCGAACCGAGCATGCGCACCGTGGCCTCGACGGTCAGGTCCGGCAGCAGCCCCCCGCTCTGCAGGACCGCCGCCACACGGCCGGCGCGCACCGCCTGCTGCGGCGGCCCACCGAACAGCTCCACGTGCCCCGAGTCGGGTCGCGCCAACCCCAGCAGCATGTCGATCGCGGTCGTCTTGCCGGCACCGTTCGGCCCGAGGAACGCCACGACCTCACCACGCCGGATCCGCAGATCCAGCCCGTTCACCGCGGCGAACTCCTCGCCCCTCGCGTTGGTGAACCGCTTGACGACCGCGCTGAGCACGGCCGCATCCGAGGACGTCACCTCCCTCGGCGCCGAGCGGGGTTGGGTTTCGGTCATCTTCAGTCCTCGCGATTCGGTGGGGGGCTGCCTTGGCGGAAACCACTCTTGCGCGATCCGCTATCCGCCCGAACCGATGCCGCTATCGGGGCCCTATCCGGGTCTCGGCCCGACCTCCGAACTGCGGCGACGTCCCCCACGCAGGCCGGAACCGGCCACCCGCGGCGGCCTCCCCGGCCAAACACGCACCCACCGAACGACCGGAAACCCCGGTGTGCCCGGTACGAGGGGTTCCCGCCGGATCACCGTGAGCGCCCGCCGGGCCCCCTCCGGTCGTCGACCCGCCACACGCCAGCGGGACGCCGCCGAACGCGAGCGGGACGCCGCCGCACCGGCCTCCGCCCGGCCGCCCGCCCCCCGGGTCGAGGCCACCTGCCGCGACCGCTCCGGTATCCGAGCCGGGGTTGCGCCGCACCCGCGTGCGAGCACGCCGGCCGCCCCGGAGTCGTCGGCGCCGGGTTCCGGCCGGGGGTACGGGACTGCCGCCGGGCGGATCCGGGCGGCAGTACGACGGCGCCCCCGGAGGAACCTGCGTTCCTCCGGGGGCGCCGTCGGGGGGCGGGCCGGGTCGCTCAGCCGGTGTTGCGCAGTCCGGCGGCCACGCCGTTGACGGTCAGCAGCAGGGCGCGGGACAGCAGCGGGTCGGGCTCGACGCCCTCGGCGGCCTCGTCGCGCTGCCGCTTGAGCAGGGCGACCTGGAGGTAGGAGATCGGGTCCAGGTAGGCGTCGCGGATGGTGAAGGTCTGCTTCAGGACCGGCTGGTGGTCCAGGAGCGCCTTCTCACCGGTGATCCGCAGCACCTCGCGCACGGTCAGCTCGTGCTCGGCGCGGATGGTGTCGAAGACGTGCTTGAGCCCGTCGGGCACCAGCGTGTCGACGTAGTGCTGGGCGATCCGCAGGTCGGTCTTGGACAGGGTCATCTCGACGTTGGAGATGAAGTTGCGGAAGAAGTGCCACTGCTCGTGCATCTCGTCGAGCACGCTGTCCAGGCCGGCCTCGCGCAGCGCCTTCAGTCCGGAGCCGACGCCGAACCAGCCGGGGACGATCTGCCGGGACTGGGTCCAGCCGAACACCCACGGGATGGCGCGCAGCCCGTCCAGTCCGGCACCGGAGTCCGGCCGCCGCGACGGCCGGGAGCCCAGGTGCAGCTCGGCGAGCTGGTCCACCGGGGTGGAGGCGAAGAAGTAGGCGGGCAGGTCCGGGTCCTCGACCAGGCGCCGGTATGCGGAGTGGGCGGCCTCGCTGGCGACGTCCATGGCGGCGTCCCAGCGGGTGAGCGCCTCCACCGACTGGCGGGGCGCGGTGTGCAGCGCGGAGGCCTGGAGGGTGGCCGCCACGGTGAGCTCGAGGTTCTCCCGGGCCAGGGACGGGATGAGGTACTTGTCGGAGATGACCTCGCCCTGCTCGGTGACCTTGATCTCGCCTTCCAGGGTGCCCCACGGCTGGGCGAGGATCGCGTCGTGCGAGGGGCCGCCGCCGCGGCCGACGGTGCCGCCGCGGCCGTGGAAGAGGCGTAGCCGGACCCCGTAGCGGTGGGCGACGTCGCGCAGCCTGCGCTGGGCGCGGTGGATCTCCCACTGGGAGGTGGTGATGCCGCCGAACTTCGAGGAGTCGGAGTAGCCGAGCATGACCTCCTGCACGTCGCCGCGGAGTGCGACCAGGCGCCGGTAGGAGGGGTCGGAGAGCATGTCCTCCAGGATGGTGTCGGCGGCCTTGAGCTCGTCGGTGGTCTCCAGCAGCGGCACGATGCCGATCTCGGCCCAGCCGGCGTGCAGGTCGATCAGTCCGGCCTCGCGGGCGAGGACGGCGGCGGCGAAGACGTCGTCGGCGCCCTGGCACATGGAGATGATGTAGGACTCGATGACCTCGGGTCCGAAGATCTCCAGGGCCCGCTTGACGGTGCGGAAGACCCCGAGGGTCTTGGCGCCCGCCGCGTCGACCGGGGCGGGCGAGGGGGCCAGCGGCCGGCGCGACCTGAGCTCCTTGGCGAGCAGCTTGCCGCGGTACTCGCGGGGCATGTCGGCGTAGCGCCAGGACTCCTCGCCGAGCCGGTCGAAGAGCTGGCCGAGGGCGTGGTGGTGGGCGTCGGCGTGCTCGCGGACGTCCATGGTGGCGAGCTGGAGGCCGAAGGCGGCCAGGGTGCGGATGGTGCGGTTGAGCCGGCCGTCCGCGAAGAGGGCGCCGCGGTGCTCGCGCAGCGAGGTCTGGATGATCCGCAGGTCGGCGAGGAGTTCGCTGGTGCCCAGGTAGTCGCGGCCCGCCTCGTGCGGGGTGCCCTTGGCGAGGCGCTGCTTGGTGTTCTCCAGCTTCTGCCGGATGCAGGTGGCCTTGAGCCGGTAGGGCTCCTCGGCGTTGAGCCGCTTGTAGCGGGGGCTGATCTCCGGCAGTACGTCCAGGTCGGCCTGGAGGGAGGCGAGGAGTTCCTCGGTGGCGCCGGTGTAGCGGATGGAGTTCGACAGGAAGCCGCGCAGCTCGTCGACGGTCTCCAGGGCGTCGTTGATGCCGTGCTCGTGCTGGAGGATGAGCACGTCCCAGGTGACCTCGGGGGTCACGTTGGGGTTGCCGTCGCGGTCGCCGCCGATCCAGGTGCCGAAGGTGACGGGGCGGGTGCCCTCGGGGAGGGTGACGCCGACCCGCTCCAGTTCGGCGGTCAGGTCCTCCAGCACGTCGCCGACGGCGCCGGCGTGGAGTTCGTCCAGGTAGTAGATGGCGTTGCGGGCCTCGTCGGCCGGCTCCGGGCGGACGACCCGCAGCTCGTCGGTCTGCCACACGAGGTCGATGTTCTCGGCGAGGCGGACGTCGTGGCGCCTGCGGTCGGATTCGAGGACCGGCTCGTCCAGCAGCGCGGCGACGCGGCGGAGCTTGTTGAGCACGGACCGGCGCGCGGCCTCGGTCGGGTGGGCCGTGAAGACCGGGCGGACGTTGAGGTGGGCGACGGTGCTGCGCAGGTGGTCGGGGTCGGCGTCCTTGAGGCGGTCGGCCGTGCGGGCGATGAGCCCGCCCTCCGCGGCGCGCCGGGCGCGCAGCTCGCGGCCGCGGTGGACCTGCTCGGTGACGTTGGCGAGGTGGAAGTACGTGGAGAAGGCGCGGACCAGCTTGGCCGCGGTCTCCAGTTCGGTGCCGCGCAGCAGCTCGGCGGCGGCCTCGCCGTCCTCGCGGGTGAGGCGGCGGACCTTCTCCACCAGTTCCAGCAGCTCCGGCCCTTCCTGCCGGACCAGGGTCTCGCCGAGGAGATCGCCCAGCCGGCGAATGTCGGCACGCAGCGCACTGTTCGTCGTCGTGGTGCGCGTGGTCAGATCGTCGGCACTGCTCACAGGTGCGGCTCCTTGCAGTGTTGAGCTCGTCTGGGAGGGGGAACCCGGACGGCGTCCCGCGCGGCGGCTGCCGCATACGGTCCGGGCATCCGGGAAGAAATCAGAGCGGACCGCGCTGTCCGACCGACTCCAAGAATAGGTCTCGGGCGGGACGCGCTGACTGACGGGCCATTGCCGCCGGCCGATGCGCTGCCATACTTACGATGCCGTAGGTTACGGAACCGTAGGAAAATGGAACACCCGCACGGTTCCCGCTACCCCCCGGCGACCTCCTCAACCCTCGACCCTCGACCCCACAGGGGACGCCCATGACCACAAGCTCCGACGTGATCGAAGACGCCCCGAAGGCGCCCGGCGACGCTCCCGCGCCCCTGGCGACGCTGGGGGGCGAGAAGAAGCGCTCGATCGAGCAGCTCGCGCTGCTGATGTTCATCATCGTTCCGTTCCTGGCACTGCTGGCGGCGGTGCCGCTGGCCTGGGGCTGGGGAGTCAGCTGGCTGGACCTCGGCCTGCTCGTCTTCTTCTACTACCTGGGCTGCCACGGCATCACGATCGGCTTCCACCGGCACTTCACCCACGGCTCCTTCAAGGCGAAGCGCCCGCTGAAGATCGCCCTGGCGGTCATGGGCTCGATGGCGGTCGAAGGTCCGCTGGTCCGCTGGGTGGCGGATCACCGCAGGCACCACAAGTTCTCCGACGCGGAGGGCGACCCGCACTCCCCGTGGCGGTACGGGGAGACGGTACCGGCGCTGCTGAAGGGCCTGTGGTGGGCGCACGTCGGCTGGATGTTCGACGAGGAGCAGACCTCGCAGGACAAGTACGCACCCGACCTGATCAAGGACCCGGCGCTGCGGGCGGTGTCCCGGCAGTTCGTGCTGTGGACGGCGCTGTCCCTGCTGCTGCCCCCGCTGATCGGCGGGCTGGCCACCATGTCCTGGTGGGGGGCGTTCACCGCGTTCTTCTGGGGTTCACTCGTCCGGGTGGCGCTGTTGCACCATGTGACGTGGTCGATCAACTCGATCTGCCATGCGGTGGGCAAACGCCCGTTCAAGTCGCGGGACCGTTCGGGCAACGTCTGGTGGCTGGCGGTGCTGTCGTGCGGCGAGTCCTGGCACAACTTGCACCACGCCGACCCGACCTCGGCCAGGCACGGTGTGGAGCGCGGCCAGCTGGACTCCTCGGCGCGGCTGATCCGCTGGTTCGAGCAGCTCGGCTGGGCGTACGACGTGCGCTGGCCGTCCCGTTCCCGGATCGACTCCCGCCGCAGTGACGGCGAGGACGGCGCCCGGCGCCGGAAGGTGAGTGCCGAGGCGGCATGATTGACGCCGTGGCCTCCGACTCCAGCAGCACCCCGAGCAACGACAAACCGCGGCGTGCCCGGCGCACCCGTATGACCGGTGCGGAGCGGCGCCAGCAACTTCTGGAGATCGGCCGCACCCTGTTCGCGGCGCGGGGGTTCGAGGGCACGTCGGTGGAGGAGATCGCGGCGAAGGCCGGGGTCTCCAAGCCGGTGGTCTACGAGCACTTCGGCGGCAAGGAGGGCCTGTACGCGGTGGTGGTCGACCGTGAGATGCGGCGGCTGCTGGACATGGTGACCGGTTCGCTCACCGCGGGTCACCCCCGTGAGCTCCTGGAGCAGGCAGCCTTCGCACTGCTGGACTACATCGAGGAGTACACCGACGGCTTCCGCATCCTGGTCCGGGACTCCCCCATCCCGCAGTCGACGGGCTCGTTCGCCTCGCTGATCTCCGACATCGCCACGCAGGTGGAGGACATCCTCGGCAAGGAGTTCAAGTCCCGCGGCTTCGACGCCAAGCTGGCCCCCCTGTACGCGCAGGCGCTGGTGGGCATGGTGGCGCTGACCGGCCAGTGGTGGCTGGACGTGCGCCGGCCGAAGAAGGCCGAGGTCGCGGCACATCTGGTGAACCTGGCGTGGCACGGGCTGGACGGGCTGGAGCCGAAGCCGCGGCTGATAGGGCACCGCAAGAGCTAGGGCGACACTCGCCCCGTCACGACGCCGCCCGCCGGACACGGGGTCTTGGCTGGACCCCGCCGGTCCGGCAGCCTCATGGCGCCTTCAGCGCAGGGGGCGCCCCTTGACGACGACCCCGATGATGCCCAGCACGATCGCCGCGATGACCAGGAGCAGGAAGAGCGTCACGGGATACCTCCTGGCGGGTTACCGGCGGGCGAGCTGCCGCTCACCGCTCGCGCCGGGCTGGTAGGGCAGGCCGTGGTGCGCGAACACGGCCGCCTCGTGCTCGGCGGGCAGAACGTCGTCCGTGCCGATCGGCGGGGACTTCTTCACCAGCGACCGATCGTGGTCGACCTCCACGTAGCCCGGACCGACGGTCGCGCCGTTCAGCGGGACGAAGACCAGGTAGCGGCCGGTGGGCAGCCCGACCTGGACGGTGGCCATGGCCGGCTCGTCGCTGCTGGTGTCCATTTAGCCGGCCTCCAGCGTGCCGATCTTGTGGCCGCCGGCGTCGAGGACGTCGTCGGTCCACCACTCACGTATCCGCGGTTCTGATCATCCCGGGCTCCTTTCGCACGGCGGCGCGCACGCCGGTCACTTCCCAACCTGCCCGCTACAGCCCGCCCGCACCAGTCACCGCCCCGCGGCGGACCGACGGCCGGTCACGACCGTGAGACCTGCCGAGGCACGGGCGAGGACGAACCCGGACAGCGCGTCGGTCTCGAACCTCCAGTTCGTCTGCTGACGCGGGCGCCCAGCGCTCACGCAGGTCCCGTACGACTCCCGAAGCCGCCCACCCGAGCCTCGCCGTCTTCGGCCCGACTGCAGATCGGTCGGACGCGGTGAGCACGCTTCAAGAATCCCGACGTCACGTCACAAGGCAGCAGGGCACACGACGGAAGATGAACCCACTGGTCATGAGGCCGGGGACGTATCAGCGCCCAGGGGAACCCGCGGGATGTCGCACCGTCGGCAACTCCGGCACTCCGCCTGTTTCTGTCTGTTTACCTGCCCGTATCTGTTTACTTCTCGATGACGGGCGCGTACCATCCCCGAAAACCACAGACTCGGTCATGGAAACGGATGTAAAACCACATGTTCGCAGCGGAGCGTCAGCAGGAGATCATGCGCCTGGCCCGCGACAGCGGTCGGGTGGATGTGCTGTCCCTCGCCGAGGAGTTCCAAGTCACCGCGGAAACCGTACGGCGCGACCTCAAGGCCCTCGACCGCGCGGGCCTGGTACGACGTGTGCACGGCGGCGCCATTCCGGTCGGCCGCCTCGACTTCGAGCCCGACCTGGCGGAGCGTGACGCGGTCGCCGCCGACGAGAAGGAGCGCATCGCGCACGCCGCGCTCGCCGAGCTCCCCGCCGACGGCAGCGTCATCCTGGACGCCGGCACCACGGCCGCCCGGCTGGCCGCAGCCCTCCCGGTGGATTCCGCGCTGACGGTCGTGACACATGCGCTGCCCGTCGCCGCCCGGCTCGCCGACCACCCGGGCATCGCCCTCCACCTCGTCGGAGGCCGGGTGAGGCACCGTACGCGTGCCGCCGTCGACGCCTGGGCCCTGCGGGCGTACGCGGAGATCAAGGCCGACGTCGTCTTCCTCGCCACCAACGGATTCACCTCCGACGGCGGCCTGACCACTCCCGACCTGGCGGAGGCGGCGGTCAAACGGGCCGTCATCGGCGCCGCCCGCAGGGTCGTCCTGCTGGCCGACTCTGCCAAGTTCGGGCAGCAGCACTTCGCCCGCTTCGGCGATCTCGCGGACGTGGACCTGCTGATCACCGACACGGGCCTCGCGCCCGACGACGCCCGCGCCATCGAGGCGCGGGGCACGGAGGTCGTCCGCGCATGATCCTCACCATCACCCCGAATCCGAGCCTGGACCGCACCTACGAACTGCCGTCCCTGGACCGCGGAGCGGTACTGCGCGCCGCCAGGGATCGCGTCGATCCCGGCGGCAAGGGCGTCAACGTGTCCCGTGCGGTCGCGGCCGCCGGCCACCGCACCGTGGCCGTCGTACCGCTCGGCGGCCCCGAGGGCGCCCTGCTCGACCGGCTGCTCGGGGAACACGGCATCGAGGCCGCCGGCGTCCCCGTGGCCGGCTCCACCCGCGTCAACATCACACTCGTCGAACCCGACGGCACCCTCACCAAGGTGAACGCGGCCGGCCCCGACCTCACGGCCGCGGAGGCCGAGGCGCTGCTGGAGGCGGTACGGACCCGCTCCGCGGACGCGGACTGGATCGCCTGCTGCGGCAGCCTGCCGCGCGGCCTTCGCCCCGAGTGGTACGCCGAACTGGTGGCACGCCTCCACCGGGCCGGCGCCCGGGTCGCCCTCGACACCTCGGGCGCAGCCCTGACCGCCGCGCTGCGGCAACGACCCGATGTGGTCAAACCCAACGCGGAGGAACTCGCCGAAGCCGTCGGACGCCCCCTCGCCACCGTCGGCGACGCCGTCAAGGCGGCTGAGGAACTGCGCGAACGGGGCGCCTCGGCGGTCCTGGCCAGTCTGGGAGCCGACGGGCAACTACTCGTCGACGACACCGGCACCTGGTTCGGCCACGCGCCCGCCGAGACGGTCCGCAGCAACGTCGGCGCCGGGGACGCCTCCCTGGCGGGTTTCCTCACCGCCGGCGGAAGCGGCCCCGCCGCTCTCGCCGCCGCCGTCGCCCATGGAACCGCCGCCGTCCAAATGCCGGGGAGCGTGATGCCGTCACCTGCCCAGCTGGCCCCGGAGGCGGTGACGGTCACCCGGTCTGCCCCTCTGGACCACGTACTCGGGGGAGCAGACGTCATGACCTCCCTGTGAGGCCGGGCCAACCGTCCCCCTGGTAGCGGAGCGCGGCAGCACCGCACCGACTCGGGCAGGGCCTGCCCGGCGGATGCCGCACCACCATGTCCCCCCACCGCCCCCGCGGTGGTTCGCGAGCAAGGAGCCGCGTGATGAGTGAGTTGATCACCTCAGGACTGGTCGACGTCGACCTGTCCGCCGAGACCAAGCAGGCCGCCGCACGGTCCCTCGCCGAGCGGATGGTGGCCGCAGGGCGCGTCACCGACATCGACGGTTTCCTCGCCGACGTGTCGGCGCGCGAGGCCCGGATGCCCACCGGACTCGACGGCGGCATCGGCATTCCGCACTGCCGCAGTGAGTACGTCACCGCTCCGACCCTCGCCTTCGGCCGCAGCGCCTCCGGCATCGACTTCGGTGCCCCGGACGGGCCGGCCGACCTGATCTTCCTGATAGCCGCGCCGGCCTGCGCGGACGACGACCACCTGACGATCCTGTCGTCGCTGGCCCGGCGGCTCATGGACCCCGAGTTCACCGCCGCACTCCGCGCGGAGCACGACCCGGCGGCGGTCGCGGCCCTGATCCGCGGGGACGAGGCTCCGGCCCCGCCGGCGGACGACCCGGCGCCCGACGAGTCCCGGGCGGGCACCCCTGCGCCCCCGGCCGCGCCGTTCCGGATCGTGGCCGTCACCTCCTGCCCCACCGGGATCGCACACACCTACATGGCCGCCGAGTCGCTCCAGAAGGCCGGCGAGGCAGCGGGAGTCGAACTCGTCGTCGAGACACAGGGCTCGGCCGGATTCACCCGCCTCGACGCCGGTGCGATCGCGGCAGCCGACGGCGTGATCCTGGCCCACGACGTCGGGGTGAGGGAGAAGGAACGATTCGCCGGCAAGCCCACCGTCGACGTCGGGGTCAAGGCCGCGATCAACCGGCCCGCCGAACTCATCGCGGACGTACGGGCCAGAGCCGAACGCGGCGAGACCACCGCCGCGGCAACCGGCCCTGCACCCATGGACACCGGCTCCGCCGGCGACCACTTCGGCACCCGGCTGCGCAAGTGGCTGATGACCGGCGTCAGCTACATGGTCCCGTTCGTCGCCGCGGGCGGCCTGCTCATCGCCCTCGCCTTCGCCGTCGGCGGCTACGAGATCAACAGCGCCCCGTCCGTCACCGAGCACTTCGTGTGGACGGAGGCAGCGAGCTGGGCCGCGCTGATGTTCCAGATCGGCGGCGCCGCGTTCGGCTTCCTGGTCCCCGTACTCGCCGGATACATCGCCTACGGCATGGCCGACCGGCCCGGCCTCGTACCGGGCTTCGTCGGCGGTGCGCTCGCGGTCACCATCGGGGCTGGCTTCCTCGGCGGACTCGCCGCCGGTCTCCTCGCGGGCGCTGTGGTGAAGGCCATTCAGCGCGTCCACGTCCCGCCCGTGCTGCGCGGCGTGATGCCTGTGGTCGTGATGCCGCTGCTCTCGTCCGCCGTCGTCGGATTCCTGATGTTCGTCGTCGTCGGCAAGCCCATCACCTCCCTGCAGCAGGCCATGACCGACTGGCTGAGCGGCCTGTCCGGCGGCAATGCCGTCCTGCTCGGGGTCCTGCTCGGACTCATGATGTGCTTCGACCTCGGTGGCCCGGTCAACAAGGTGGCCTATGCCTTCGCCGTCGGCGGCCTCGCCGACCCCACCGACGGCAGCCTCAAGGTCATGGCCGCGGTCATGGCGGCGGGCATGGTCCCGCCGCTGGGCATGGCCCTGGCGACGACCGTGCGCGGGAAGCTGTTCACGAAGACGGAGAGGAACAACGGCAAGGCGGCCTGGGTCCTCGGCGCCTCCTTCATCAGCGAGGGCGCCATCCCGTTCGCGGCGGCGGACCCGCTGCGCGTGATCCCGTCGGCGATGGCCGGCGGAGCTGTCACCGGCGCCCTGGCGATGGCGTTCAACACCACGCTGCGCGCTCCGCACGGCGGCATCTTCGTCGTCCCGCTGATCGGGGAGCCTCTGCGCTTCCTGCTGGCCGTCGCGGCCGGCACGGCGGTCACCGCCGCGCTGGTGGTGCTCTTCAAGAGCCGACGCAAGCCGGAGCCCGCGGCCGGGACCACCACCCCGGCCACCGACGCGGCCGCGGACGCCAAGGTCTCCGCCGCCGCATGACCGTGTGGCGCCCGGGGCCGGTCCCGCCCCGGGTACCTCCCGGGTGCCGTCCGGGAGGTACCCGGCAGGCCGGGCCACGTGGCGCCCACCCGTCGCCGTGCCACCAGCGGCGGACCCACCTCCCCACCAGCAGCCCTCGCCCCATCCCCGAAGGAGTGTCATCCCCATGCCCCAGCGCACTGTCGTCGTCGGTTCCCGTTCCGGACTGCACGCCCGGCCCGCCGCCGTCTTCGTCCAGGCCGCGGCCCGCCAGCCGGTCAGGGTCACCGTAGCCCGCGACGGAGGGACCCCGGTCGACGCCCGGAGCCTGCTGTCCGTGCTCGCCCTCGGCGCCAAGCACGGCGACCCGCTGGTGCTGTCCGCCGAGGGCGACGGCGCGGAGACCGCCCTCGAGGAACTGGCCACGCTGGCCGCCACCGACCTCGACGCCCAGGAGCAGCGGTGACGACCGGCACGACCACGACAGCAGGGAGCGCTCCCGTGCTGCACGGCATCGGCACCGGGGGCGGCAGCGCCGCCGGGCCCGTCGCCCGTATGGCGCCCCCGGCCGCCCTGCCGCCGTCGCGCACTGTGGCTCCGGCCGACGTGCCCGCGGAGGAGGCGGCGGCGCGCGGGGCGCTGGCACACGTCGCCGCCGATCTCGGGGAACGCGCGGCAGCCGCCGACGGTGAAGCGGCCGCGGTCCTGTCCGCCCAGGCCATGATGGCCGCCGACCCGGCCCTCGCCGACGAGGTCGGAGAGCTCGTGCTCGGCGGAGCCGACGCGGCCCACGCCCTGGACGCGGCGTTCCGCGGCTTCCGCTCGTCCCTCATCGCCGCCGGCGGTTACTTCGCCGAGCGCGTCGCCGACCTCGACGACCTTCGCAACCGCGCCGTGGCGTGTGTCCTCGGCCTCCCGACGCCCGGACTGCCCGACCCCGGCCGGCCGTACGTCCTCGTCGCGGACGACCTCGCGCCCGCGGACACCGCACTCCTCGCCCCGGCCAAGGTCCTCGCCCTGATCACCGAGCGCGGCGGACCTACCAGCCACACCGCGATCCTCGCGAAGATCCTCGGCCTACCCGCCGTCGTCGGCTGCGCCGGTGCGGCCGCGCTCACGGACGGCACGCCGGTCCTCGTCGACGGCGCCGCCGGTACGGTCGTTCCCGAACCCGAGCCCGAGACCGTGGCGGCCGCCGCCGCACGCGAAGAACAGCGGCGCCGGCTCTCGGCGCAGGCCGTCGGCCCGGGGCGGACGGCCGACGGGCATCCGGTCAAACTGCTGGTCAACCTGGGCGCGCTGCAGGAGCTGCCCGCCGCGGCGGCAGCCGACAGCGAGGGCGTCGGGCTGTTCCGTACGGAGTTTCTCTACCTCGACCGTGAACAGGCACCCACGCGCGACGAGCAGACGGCCGCCTACCGCGAGGTGTTCACCGCCTTCGCGGGCCGCCGGGTCGTCGTACGCACCCTGGATGCCGGAGCCGACAAGCCCCTGCCGTTCGCCACCGCGGCCGACGAGCAGAACCCCGCGCTCGGTGTGCGCGGCCTGCGCACGGCGCGCCGGGACCCGCAGCTTCTCGAGACGCAGCTGGCCGCCATCGCCGCGGCGGCGCGGGGTGGTGACGCCGACGTATGGGTCATGGCGCCGATGGTCTCGGTACCCGCCGAGGCGGCCGACTTCGCCGAACGGGCGAAGGCCCACGGGCTGCGGACCGTGGGCGCCATGGTGGAGGTGCCCGCCGCGGCACTGCGCGCCGGGGAACTCGCGCCGCGGTGTGACTTCCTCAGCGTCGGGACCAACGATCTGGCCCAGTACGCGTTCGCAGCCGACCGCACCCTGGGAGCTCTGGCCGGACTCCTCGACCCGTGGCAGCCGGCCCTCCTCGAACTCGTGCGGACGACCGCGGAGGCGGGAGCCGACCAGGGCAGGCCGGTCGGTGTGTGCGGCGAGGCCGCGGCGGACGCTCTGCTCGCTCTGGTACTCGTCGGCCTGGGCGTCACCAGCCTGTCGGTCGCGCCCGGATGTCTCGGCGACGTCCGGGCGTCGCTGGCCTCGCACACGCTGGACCACTGCCACCGGGTCGCCGACCTGGCACTCGCCGCCCCGGACGCGGCGACGGCCCGCGAGGCCGTACACGGGGCGTCGGCCTGAGCGCCGACGAGCTGCTGCCCGGAGCCTGGGCGGTGCGAGGGAGTGCGGTCCAGCGCGACGATCACCGTGCCTCCTTCCGGGCCACGGCGAACAGGCGGCGGAACGGCAGGACGGTGCCGTGCGGGGTGCGGGGGTAGGCGGCGCGGAGCAGGGTCCGGTACTCGTCGAGGAAGGCGTCGCGGGCGGCGGGGTCGTCGCCGAGGACGGTGAGGACGGGGCGCAGGCCCGTGCCCCTGACCCAGTCGAGCACGGCATCCTCGCCGTGGAGGACGTGCTGGTACGTGGTCTGCCACACGTCGGTCGTGCAGCCGAGCGCGGTGAGCGCGCCGAGGTAGGCGCCGGGGGCGTGCACGGAGTCGGGGCGGCGCGGGACGTCGCCGAGCCGGTCCCGCCAGCGGGCGCTCCGGGCCAGTTCGCGCAGCAGGGTGTGCAGGGGCGCGTCCGCGTTGTCGGGGACCTGGAAGGCGAGGGTGCCGCCGGGCGCGAGGGCGGCGATCCAGCCGGGGAGGAGGCCGAGGTGCCCGTCGACCCACTGCAGCGCCGCGTTGCTGACGATGAGGTCGTGGGTCTCCGCGGGTTCCCAGGTCCGGGCGTCGGCGAGGACGAAGTCGAGGCGGCCGCCGCCGGGCGTGGGCCCCTCCTGTTCGGTGGCGGCCCGGTCGAGCATCGCGGGCGCGTTGTCGTAGCCGGTGATGTGCGCCTCGGGCCAGCGGTCGGCGAGGGTGGCGGTGGCGTTGCCGGGGCCGCAGCCGATGTCGGCGATGCGCGGCGGGCTGCCGGGGAGCGCGGGCACACGGGCGAGGAGGTCGGCGAAGGGGCGGGCTCGGTGGTCGGCGTGGCGGAGGTACTGGACGGGGTCCCAGGTGGGTGCGGGCATGGGGGCTCCTCGGCTGCGGGGCCGACGGCGGGCGGCGTCGGGCCTGCCGGTCCCGCCGGGTCGGGCGGTCGTTTCCAGGCTGCCCCCGAAGATATCTCGATGTCAAGAGACTTCATGTCGACACAACCACTACACTGATCTCCATGGAGGACGAGGTCGATCGGCTGGTCGCGGCGTGGCGCCGGGAGCGCCCGGACCTCGACGTGGAACCGCTCGAGGTGCTCAGCCGGGTGAGCAGGCTGGCCAGGCACCTGGACCGGGCACGCCGGCTGGCGTTCGCCGAGCACAGCCTGGAGCCGTGGGAGTTCGACGTGCTGACGGCGCTGCGGCGCGCGGGAGCCCCGTACCAGCTCTCACCCGGGCAACTCCTCACCCAGACCCTGGTGACATCCGGCACGATGACCAACCGCATCGACCGCCTCGCCAAGAAGGGGCTGGTGGAGCGGCTGCCCGATCCCAGCGACCGGCGCGGGGTGCTGGTGCGGCTCACCGGGGAGGGCCGCGACCGGGCCGACCAGGCGCTGGCGGGGCTGCTGCAGCAGGAGCGCGCCATCCTGGCCGAGCTGTCCCGGGCGCAGCGCGCCGAGCTGGCCGGGCTGCTACGCCAGCTGACCGCCCCGTTCGACAACATCCCCGGCTAGGTCGACCGGGCCGACCCCGGCCCGGCGGGCCAGGGCGACGGCCGCGAGCGTGGAGTGCACCCCGAGCTTCCCGAGCACGTTCTGCATATGGGTGCGCACGGTGTGCGGGGAGAGGTAGAGCCGCTCGGCCACCGCCTTGCGGCCCAGGCCGGCGACCATGCAGCGCAGCACCTCGCGCTCCCGCGGGGTCAGCGACTCCACCAGCCGCTCGCTCTCGCTGCGGTGCCTGCGGGCGGCCGTCAGCTCCCGCAGCACGCCGGTGAGCAGCGCCGGCGGCAGATGCGTCTCGTCGCGCAGCACCCCGCGTACGACGGTCAGCAGCCGGGACAGCGAGCAGTCCTTGGCGACCCAGCCGCAGGCGCCCGCCTGCAGGGCGAGCGCCGCCCGGCGCGGGTCGTCCCGCTCGGCCAGCACCACGGTGCGCACCCCGGGCTGCGCCGCGCGCACACCGCCGACGAGGGAGATGCCGTCGACGAGGCCGTCCTCGTCGCCCACCCGCACGGGCACGGCGGGCCGGCCTCCGGGCACGTTGCCGCCGAGGTCGGCGTCGACGAGCAGCACGTCGAACCGGCGGCCGTCCGCCGCCGCCCGCTCCAGGCAGCGCAGGGCCGCCGGGCCGCTGCCGGCCGCGGACACCTCCACGTCCGGCTCGGCGGCCAGCGCCGCGGCCAGCGACTCGGCGAAGATGCGGTGGTCGTCGACGACCAGGACTCGGATGCGAACCACTGAACTACCCCCACTGGTTCGGAGAACGACAGGCGCGGGTACGACGCCCGGGGCCGAACGCCCGAACGGCCGCCGCCGTACCGGAACTGCTACCCCCGCTTCGGGTGTCGTACCCGACCGACCGGCCCCCTGATCAGCACCGGCCCCCACCGGCACTGCTCACAGAGTAGGGCTGCGGGCGGACAGCGGAAGGCTATTTGCAGAACTGCCCGTCCAGCGCGTTTATGGTGTGCCGCATGTTTCGTATCGAGGCTGAAGTGGACAACGAACGGCGCGATCACCTCCGTTCACGCCTCCGCGACACCAACTCCGCCGCCTCCCCGGTGCTGAGCGCGCTGCGCGGCACCCCCGCCGAGCGCAACCTGCCGCTGCACGTCTGGGCCCTGGACGAGTCCGGCGGCCTCGCGGCCGGACTGGTCGGGCACACCTGGGCGACCTGGCTGCACGTCACCTACCTGTGGGTCGACGCCCCCCACCGGGGAGCCGGCCTCGGCTCCCGCCTGCTGGCCCGGGCCGAGCGGTTGGCCCGCGAGGACCGCGGCTGCGCCGCCGCCCGGCTGGAGACCTGGGACTTCCAGGCACCCGGCTTCTACCGGAAACAGGGGTACGAGGTGGTGGGGACGGTGCCGGGCTACCCACCGGGCGTCACGGAGTACACGCTCACCAAGCGGCTGGGGTGACCGCGTTCTCAGCGCAGCCGGACCGCCCCCGCCGAGGGGACCGCTTCGCACACCCGCGGCGCTCGGAAGGAGGCGGCCGTGAAGGCCTCCTCGACCGCCCGCGTGACGGCGGCGACGTCGCCGACCTCGACCAGCACGATCGCCGAGCCGCCGAAGCCGCCGCCGGTCATGCGGGCGCCGAGCGCCCCGGCCGCCAGGGCCGTGTCGACGACCAGGTCCAACTCCGCGCAGGAGATGCGGAAGTCGTCCCGCAGGGAGGCGTGCCCCTCGACCAGGACGGGACCGATCGCACGGGTGCCGCCGGAGTCCAGCAGCTCGGCGACCTGCTCCACCCGGTGGTTCTCGGTGACCACGTGGCGCACCAGGCGGCGCAGCTCCTCCTCCCCGCCCAACCGGTCCAGGGCCACGTCCAGTTCACCGTGGGCGACGTCGCGGAGCGCGTCGACGCCGAGCAGCGCCGCGGCCCGCTCGCAGCCCGCCCGGCGCTTGCCGTACTCACCGCCGCTGTGGGAGTGCTGGACCCGGGTGTCGACGACCAGCAGGCGCAGGCCCTCGGCGGCGAGATCGAACGGGATCTGCTGCCGGGACAGGTCGCGGGTGTCGAGGAACAGGGCGTGCCCGGCCCGGCAGCAGGCGGACGCCGTCTGGTCCATGATGCCGACGGGCGCGCCGACGTAGGCGTTCTCGGCGTGCCGGCAGAGCCGGGCGAGCCCGCTGCCGGACAGGCCCAGGCCGAACAGGTCGTTCAGGGCCAGGGCCACGACGACCTCCAGCGCCGCGGAGGACGACAGGCCCGCGCCCGCCGGGACGGTGGACTCCAGGTGGACGTCGGCGCCGGTCACGTCGTGGCCGGCCGCGCGCAGCGCCCAGGCCACTCCCGCCGGGTAGGCCGTCCAGTCGCGGTCGGACTCCGGTACCGCCTCGTCCAGGCGGATCCGGGCCACACCGCCCTCGACGTCGGCCGAGTGCAGCCGCAGCAGGCCGTCCTTCCGCCGGGAGACCGCGGCGACCGCGGTGTGCGGCAGCGCGAACGGCATGACGAAGCCGTCGTTGTAGTCGGTGTGCTCCCCGATCAGGTTCACCCGGCCGGGCGCCGCCCAGACTCCCTCGGGCCCGGACCCGTACAGTTCCCCGAACCGTTCGGCCACTGCGCCGGCGACGGTCTCGCTCATGCCCTGCCCCTCACCTTCGTTCCTCTGCCGGCCCTGCCGGATCCGTCTCGTTCCTCTGCCGGCCCTGCCGGATCCGTCTCGTTCCTCTGCCGGCCCTGCCGGATCCGTCTCGTTCCTCTGCCGGCCCTGCCGGATCCGTCCGCTCCGTTGGCGCCGCCGACGGCCCGCCGGGGCGCACGTGGCCCCGCCGGGGCGCCCGCGGCCTGCCGCGGCCCTAGCCGCGGTCCCGCACGAAGTCCCACGCGTCCGCGACGATTCCGGCGAGGTCCGTCCGCGACGGCTTCCAGCCCAGCTTCTCGCGGGCGGTGGCGGCCGACGCGACCAGGACCGCCGGGTCGCCGTCCCGGCGCCGGGCGACGACCTCGGGGATCGGGTGCCCGGTGACCTGCCGTGCCGTCTCGACGACCTCGCGGACGGAGAAGCCGTTGCCGTTGCCGAGGTTGCAGATCAGGTGCTCCCCGGACCGGGCTGCGGCCAGCGCCAGCAGGTGGGCCTCGGCCAGGTCCGCGACGTGGATGTAGTCGCGGACGCAGGTGCCGTCCGGGGTCGGGTAGTCGTCCCCGAAGACCGAGATGGACTCGCGCCTGCCCTGCGCGACCTGGAGGACCAGCGGGATCAGGTGGGACTCGGGGTCGTGGCGTTCGCCGCAGGTCCCGTAGGCGCCGGCGACGTTGAAGTAGCGCAGGGACACCGCGCCCAGTCCGTGCGCCGCCGCCTCCCCGGTGATCATGTGGTCGACGGCGAGTTTCGAGGCACCGTACGGCGAGGTCGGCGCCGTCGGGTCGGTCTCGGTGATCGGCGTGCCCGCCGGCTCGCCGTAGGTCGCGGCGGTGGAGGAGAACACCAGGGTGCGCACGTCGGCCTGGCGCATGGCGCCGAGCAGGGCCATGGTCCCGCCGACGTTGTTGTCCCAGTACTTCTCCGGCTTCCGTACGGACTCGCCGACCTGGGAGAAGGCGGCGAAGTGCAGCACGGCGTCGTAGGACGGGTCGAGCCAGTCGGCGGCGTCGCGGATGTCGCCCTCGACGAACGCGGCGCCCGCCGGCACGCCCTCGCGGAAGCCGGTCGACAGGTTGTCGAGGACGACGACCTCGTGGCCCGCCTCCAGCAGGTGCTGGGCCACCACGCTGCCGACGTAACCGGCTCCGCCGGTCACCAGGTACTTACCGCTCATGAACTCGCTACCTCTCGCAGTCGCCGGGCCGCGCGCTCCGGCGGCACGTCGTTGATGAACACGCCCATGCCGGACTCGGAGCCCGCGAGGTACTTCAGCTTGCCGGATGTCCTGCGGATGGTGAAAAGCTCCAGGTGGACGGCGAAGTCGTCGCGGCTCACGCCCTCGGACGCCGCCCTCGGGCCGAACGGTGCCTGGTGCCAGGCGGAGATGTACGGCGTGGGCGACTCCCCGGCGCCGCTCCCTCCGTCCTCCTCCTCGAAGATCCGGTCGAAGCGCCTCAAGAGTTCCAGGTAAACCTTGGGAAACTCTGAGCGCGCCGCCTCGTCGAGCCCGAGCAGGTCCGGCACCCGGCGGCGCGGGTACAGGTGCACCTCGTACGGCCAGTGCGCCGCGTACGGCACGAACGCCACCCAGTGATCGGCTTCCAGGACCACCCGCTCACCGGCGAGTTCCCGTTCCAGCACGTCGTCGAAGAGGTTCCGGCCGCCGGTGGCCTGCTTGTGTGCCGACAGTTGGCGCAGCATCGCGGCGGTGCGGGGCGTGGTGAAGGGGTACGCGTAGATCTGCCCGTGCGGGTGCTGGAGCGTCACACCGATCTCGGCGCCCCGGTTCTCGAAGCAGAAGACCTGCTCGACGGAGGCCAGATGGGACAGTTCGGAGGTGCGGTCGGTCCAGGCGTCCAGCACCAGGCGCGCCTGCTGCTCGCCCAGGTCGGCGAAGGAGGCGCCGTGGTCGGAGGTGAAGCAGACCACCTCGCACCGTCCGGAGACCCCGGCCAGCGAGGGGAAACGATTCTCGAAGACCACGACGTCGTAGGAGGAGTCCGGGACCTCGCTCAGCCGCTCCCCCGCGGAGGGGCACAGCGGGCACTCGTCGGCGGGCGGATGGTAGGTGCGCCCCTGCCGGTGCGAGGCGATCGCCACCCGGTCGCCGAGGAGGTCGTCGCGGCGCACCTCGGAGGTGGTGACGGTCCGCTCCAGGGGACGGCGGTCCACCGCCTCGCGCACGCTGTCGTCCCGCAGGTCGTAGTAGATCAGCTCACGACCGTCGGCCAGCCGGGTGGAGGTCTTCTTCACATCGGACTCCTCGTCGCCCGCGCCCAATCACTCAACACAATCGAACATAACACACCACAATCAAACCCGCACACGGCCCCCCGCAACCGAACAGGAGAGGGCAAGGAAATTGTTCATTTTCTGAACACCGAGGCGCGCTTTCCCTTCCAGAACGCTTCACGCGACGAAGCGAATTCTCTGCGCATACCCTCATGAAAGCCGCATACCCGGTAGTGGAGGTGCGGCCGCCCACGCACCGGCCCGGCTCGACTACGCGATCCCCGGCATCTGCTTCGCGGCGGTCCCGGGCATCGGGCTCGCCGCCGGCCGCCCGGTCGGGGCCAGCCGGGACTCCTTCCCGTCCGGGCGCTCACCGCCCGCCCGGGCGCTCACCGCCCGTCCGGGTCACGGGCCCGGCCTTCGTCGCCGCCGACCCGGATGCCACCGGCCACCCGCCACCGGCCACCGGCCACCGGCCACCGGCCACCGGGATCCTGGGCACGGCCGCCGACAGCGCCCGGCATGGCGGGTGCACGACCCACCGGTACCGGATCGGGCCTGTCCCGGCGACGGTCTTCCCCGGCCTGGTGACGGTGCCGTTTCACGACGGCTCCGGGTCAGTTCGGTGCCCGAATCGGTGCCGCTGCGATACGGCAGGTGGGCACATCTGCCGAGTTCGATCCTGTTCGGCTTTGCTTCGATCGTGATCGCCGACGTCAGGCTCCACGCCCTCGCCACCGTCGTCCGGGCGCTGCCGGGCCGGCCCCGGTGGGTGGCCGTCGCGGTGGCCGGCTCCCTCGTGCCGGCATGCATCACCCCGGGCGGGCCGTCCGCCGCGCCCGGCGGACCCTCCGGACGGCCCGCTCCGCTCGGGCGGGGGCCGGCCGAACTCCGCCGGGCGGCGGACCGCGCCTCAGTCGGCCGGCGGCACCGCCGGTGCCACCGGGCCCGCCCGGTCCAGCAGTCCCGTCCGGGCGGCCAGGGCCGCCGCCTCCAGACGGGACCCCACCCCCAACTTCATCAGGACCCGCTGGACATGGGTCCGGGCGGTGGACGGCGCGATACCCATACCGGCCGCGATCAGCCGGGTGTCCTCGCCCTCGGCGACCCTGACCAGTACCTCCACCTCGCGCGGCGTGAGCATCTCCAGCAGCCGCTGCCCCTCGTCGTCGGGCTGGGCCGCAGGATCCAGCAGCTCGCCGAACGCCCCCTGCAGCAACTGGGGCGCCACCGCGGCGTCCCCCGCACGCGCCTTCATGATCGCCCGCTCGACGCCCTCGATGCGTTCGTCGTGCCGCACGTAACCGGAGGCTCCCGCGGCGAACGCCGCCGCGATACCGCGCGGGCTGGGCACCGGGCCCAGCACCAGCACCGCCACCTGCGGCCGTTCCCGCTTGATCCGCACCACCGGGTCGAAGATGCCCGGCTCGGCCGGTACCGACGTGCCCAGCAGGCACACCTCCGGCGCGCGGGCGATCACCAGTTCCGCCGCCCCGGCGGCGGGCGCCGCCGCGGCGAGGACCCGGTGCCCCCGCAGCTTCAGCGCCGAGGCCAGCGCCTCGGCGAGCAGTCGGTGGTCGTCGACCACCATCAGCCGCACTCCCACAGAGAACCCCCCAGTCCCCCCATCGGATGTCCACTATGGATGTCCACGGGCCTCGTGCACAGAGGGCCACCGGCGCCTCCGTCCTTCATGCCCGGAAGCTACACGCTCGCTCGACCTCGCGCTCCCCCTAACACCGAGAACCGCCCCGGATCGACGGAGACTTCCGGCATTCCCCGCATCCGGCGACGGGGAGCGCTATAGGCGCACCGCACGGGCGCGGCTCTCCGCTCCCCGAACCGGAACGTCCGGGAACCGGAGCCGCGAGTCCGCCGGCCGGCCCGCCGGCCCCAGGCGGCCGGCCCCGGGCGGCCGGCCCCGGGCGGCCGGCCCCGGGCGGCTACTCCGCGCCGAAGCCGAGGGCCGTGTACTCCTTCTCGTCCGCCGAGTAGGGCTTGCTGACCAGGTCCTGGCTCATGAACAGCCGACCGCCCGCGTACCACAGCTGGGCCCGGTCGGGTCCGATCGCGCTCACGGCGTCCTGCACGGACTCGTCGGCCGGCAGTTCCAGCAGCGTGGTCTCCTCGCCGGTCGCGCCGTCCGCGGAGACGATCCGGTCGCCCTTGCCGTACGGGGCCTCCTTGTAGGCGATGACGTTCCCGCCGTCCATGCGCACCGGGAAGATCGTCCAGTCGTCGCCCGCGTCGATGCGCACACCGGTCGTCTTGCCGGTGGTCAGGGAGAAGGCCACGATCTCGTTGGTGCGGCCGCCGTCGCCCGAGCCGTCGTGCTCGCTGGTCGGAACGTACAGGCTGCCGTTGCCCACGACGACGCCCCGGCAGCCGTCGTACTGCGCGATCTCGCAGCGGTGGGCGTAGCGGCCGTCCTCCAGACCGATCTTGTAGAGCAGCTTGCCCCGGTCGTCCAGGGAGAAGATGTCCGTGGCACCCGAGGAGGTGACGTCGGCGGAGTCGACGCCCACGACGACCGGGTCGGTGGAGATCACCTTGGCGTTGTCGATACCCGCCGGCAGGCGGTACTTCCAGCGCACGGCGCCGGTCTCGGCGTTCAGCAGCTGGATCTCGTACCGTCCGTCGTAGCCGCCGCACCTGCGGACCGCGACGAGCTGCGCCCCGCCCGCGTACCCGGCGTCCTCGCACCGGCCGGGCTCGGGCTGCCAGAGGCTCTTCCCCGAGGTCAGGTCGAAGGCCGCGCCGCCGTCCAAGCCGCCGCCGACGGCGACCGTGGTGCCGGAGATGCTGACCTCGCCGAAGGCGAGCTTGTTGCCGCTGCCGGTGACGCTCCTGGTCCACAGCTTCCTGCCGGTGTTCACGTCGAAAGCGGTGATCTCCGTGCAGGGCTCGTGTTCGCCCTCGCCGTTGCGCTCGGCCTGCTCCGCCAGGACGACGGCGATCCCGTCGGAGGTGACCTGGTCGGAGCCGGCGCAGGTCTGGCCGCTGAGCGGCAGCGTCCACTTCTCGGCGCCGCTGCCGGAGTCGTAGCCGACGATCTCGTCGACGCCGCTCTTGGCGTACACCCGGCCGGTCAGCCAGGAGCCTTCAACGCTGTCCACCTGCCGGTCCTTGACCGCCGGCGCGGGGATCTCGAGGAACATCCGGGCGGAGGTGTCGGAGGGCACCTTCTCGGAGCCCTGCGTCCCGCCGTCGTCCTTGCCGTCCCCGCCGCCGCCCGTACCGCCGCTGGAACCGGCGGTGTCGTCCTTGCCGCCGCCGGCCGAGGAGTGCGCGTACCAGACACCGCCGACGACGATCAGCGCGATCGCCACCACCGCCGCGATGATGATCGCCGCCTGGGCGTTGATCCGCCGTCCGCCGCGGTCCGGCGTTCCCGACTGCGGCCGGGGCGGCCGGCCCGGCTGCGGGTAGCCGTAGCCGGGCCCGGACGGCTGACCGGGATAGCCGTAACCGGACGGCTGGCCCGGATAGCCGGGCCCGGGCGGCCGGCCCGGATAGCCGTAACCGGCCTGCGGTTGCTGCGCGGGCTGGGGCGTGCTGTACGGGCCGGGCTGCTGTGCCGGGGACGGTGCCGAGGGCTGCTGCTCCGGCGGGCCGAAGCCCCCTTGCTGCGGGGGCTGGTTCGGCGGCGGGGGCGGTGGCTGGGTCATCGCGGGGTACCTCGGGGACGGGCGGGAGGAGGCGGGCGTTCGGGTCGGGCGGCGGGCGGCGGGCCCGGGGCAGCGGGCTCGCGCCCCGGCTCAGTTGCCGAACGCGAGCATCAGCTTCTCCTTCGCGTCGTCGCTTCCACCGAGCCGGGTGCTGGAGAGGTAGAAGCGGCCGTCGACCCAGTCGGCCGTCCAGCGGTAGAAGCCGTCCTCGATCCTCGCGGTGCCCTCGGGGTTCTGCAGCAGCTTCGCCGGGGTGTGGGTGGTTCCGGACGTCGGGATCGCCACGACCTGGCCGCCGGCGTCGTAGGAGGGCTGGACGTAGGCGATGAGCTTCCCGCCCTCGACCTTCAGCGGCAGCATCGACTCGTCGGCGGGCGACTTCACCCGCCACTTCTCCTTGCCCGTGGCCAGGCTGATCGCGACGATCTCGTTCGGGCCGCCGGTCGCGTCGGTCGGCAGGTACAGCGTGTCGGCGTCGGCGGCCGTGCCCAGGCAGCCCTCCAGATCGCGTTCGAAGATCGCCCAGGTGCACAGCGGGGCGAAGTCGCCGTCGGCGGAGACCTGGGAGCGCACGCTACCGTCCGACTTGACGGTGGAGATGTTCCACTGCTTCTTGTCCTTGTTGACGCTGTAGACCACCAGCGGATCGATGGAGTACGTCCGCTGGACCGACCAGCCCTTGCCGAGCTTGCGGGTCCACCGCACCTTGCCGGTCCCCGGGTCGAGCCCCTGGATCTCCTCGTGCTCGGTGGCGCGGCCGGCGTCGCAGCTCGCGACGGAGACCAGGAGGTGCTCGTCTCCGGTGAACGCGGAGGGGAAGCAGGCGGTGCCGTACTTCTTCTTCTCGTACAGCTTCTTGCCGCTGTGCACGTCGTACGCCGTGCCGGACTGCGAGCGGCCGACCATCAGCGTGTCGCCGGCCAGGGAGAGTTCGACGTTGAGCGCGCTGTCGAAGAGCCCGCCGTCGTCCGCCTTGGCACTCCAGCCCTTCTTCCCGGTGGCGAGGTCGATCTGCTGGAGCCGGTTGCACTTGGCGCGGTCGGTTGTCCCGCTCATGTACGCCACGACGACCTTGCCGTCGGACGACTGCCGCCGGGTGACCGAGCAGATCTTCTCCGGGAAGGTGACGGGGGCCCAGGTGGGCCGGCCGTCGGCCGCGTCGTAGGCGACGACCTCCTTGTAGGCGGCCTTCGCGACCGTACTGCCGTTGATCCACATGCCGGGGGCGTCGGCGCCGGACTTGGGCACGTCGGGTGCCGTCTTGTACCAGAGCACCTTCGCCTCGCCCGGCTTGCGGCCCGCGTTGAGGTCTTCCGGGTCGCCGCCGCCGTCGCCGCTGCCGTCGCCGGGGTCGACGGGGGCGGTGGGCGAGCCGGACGCCTTGGCGTCGTCGCTCTGCCCGGCCACGGGCCCGGTGTTCGGCGCGTCGCCGCCCCCGCCCCGGGTGACGGCGAACACGGTGGCTCCGACGACCGCCAGTGCCACCACCGCGCCGCCGACGGCGAGCGCGGGCCTGCCCTTGAACGGGTTGCGGGAACCGGAACCACCGCCCGCGGGCGTACCTGGGGCACCGGGAGCACCGGGCGTACCGGGAGCACCGGGGAACTGCGGCTGCTGCGGGTAGCCGTAGCCCGGCTGCGGTCCGTAGGGACCCGGCGCTTGCGGATACCCGTAGCCGGGCTGCGGTCCGTAGGGGCCCGCCTGCTGCGGCTGACCGTAGGGGCCGCCGGGAGCGGTGTACGGGCCCGGGGCGCCCGGGGTTCCCGCGGTGCCGTACGGGCCCGGGGTCCCCGGGGCGCCGTACGGCCCGGCGGCGCCCGGGGTTCCCCGGGTGCCGTACGGGCCGGCGGCGTGCGGCGGGGCGGCGGTACCGGGTTGCTGCGGGTGGCCGTAGCCGGGCTGCGGAGATCCCGCGGGCGGCGCCTGCGGGGGCGGCGGAGCCTCCGGCGAGCCCGCCGGCGGCGGCGCCTGCGGGGGCGGGCCCTGCGGGGGCGGCGGGGCCGTCCGGGCCGCGTCGGAGGACGCGGGCGGACCGAAGCCACCGCCCTGCTCCGGCTGCTCCGGCTGCTCCGGTTGCCCCGACGGCTTCGGTTGCCCCGACGGCTTCGGCGGCTGCTCCGGATTCGCTCCGGGTTCGCTCCGCTGCTGCGGCTGGTCGGGCGGCTGAGTCATCAGCGGCTCCCCCTCGTTCACTGATTCTTAGCCATGCCCTGAGGTACCGGGTGCCCCCGGAGTCGTCTCTCGCGGTGGCGACGGTTCTCGGACGGCTCTTTCTATCACCGGGCACCGGCAGACCGACGGGCCGCTCTCTCCCCTGTTCCCAAGGGAGGACCGGCCCGTGATGGTGCCGTTACGCGCCCTCACGCCCCCTCCGCGCCACCTGCGCCGGACGCGTCCGCGGCCCGTTCCGCCGACGGACGGTCAGGCGTCCTCGGCGAGTTCCAGCCAGCGCATCTCCAACTCCTCGCGTCGGCCGACGAGTTCGCGCAGTTCGGCGTCGAGTTCGGCGACCTTGGCGAAGTCGGTGGCGTGCTCCGCGATCCGTGTGTGCAGCTTGGCCTCCGTCTCCGAGACCTTGTCCAACTGCCGCTCGATCTTCTGGAGTTCCTTCTTGGCGGCCCGCTGGTCGGCGGCGCTCCGCTCGGCGGCCGGGCGCTCCTCCTGCTTCCGGGCCGCGGGCGCGGCTGCCGCCGCCTCCTCCATCCGCTGCCGCCGCTCCAGGTACTCGTCGATGCCGCGCGGCAGCATCCGCAGGGTGCCGTCGCCCAGCAGCGCCTGGACGCGGTCGGTGGTGCGCTCGACGAAGAACCGGTCGTGCGAGATGACGATCATCGAGCCGGGCCAGCCGTCCAGCACGTCCTCGAGCTGGGTCAGCGTCTCGATGTCGAGGTCGTTGGTGGGCTCGTCGAGGAAGAGCACGTTGGGCTCGTCCATGAGCAGGCGCAGCAGTTGCAGCCGGCGCCGCTCACCGCCGGACAGGTCGCCCACGGGCGTCCACTGCTTCTCCTTGGAGAAGCCGAACGTCTCGCAGAGCTGACCGGCCGTCATCTCGCGCCCCTTGCCGAGGTCGACGCGTTCCCGAACCTGCTGCACGGCCTCCAGCACCCGCCAGCCGGGGTCGAGTTCGGCGACCTCCTGCGAGAGGTAGGCCAGCCTGACGGTCCTGCCGACGGTGATCCGGCCGCCGGCGGGCTGCACCTCGCCCTGGGTGCGCGCCGCCTCGGCCATCGCGCGCAGGAGCGAGGTCTTGCCGGCGCCGTTGACCCCCACGAGGCCGATGCGGTCGCCCGGACCGAGCTGCCAGGTGACGTGTTCCAGCAGCACCTTGGGGCCGGCCTGGACGGTGACGTCCTCCAGGTCGAACACGGTCTTGCCGAGCCGGGTCGAGGCGAACTTCATCAGCTCGCCGCTGTCCCGGGGCGGCGGCACGTCCTTGATCAGCTCGTTGGCCGCCTCCACCCGGAAACGCGGCTTCGACGTGCGGGCGGGGGCGCCGCGCCGCAGCCAGGCCAGCTCCTTGCGGACCAGGTTCTGCCGCTTGGCCTCCTCGGAGGCGGCGATCCGCTCCCGCTCGGCACGGGCGAAGACGTAGTCCGAGTAGCCGCCCTCGTACTCGTGGACGGTGCCGCGCTGCACGTCCCACATGCGGGTGCAGACCTGGTCGAGGAACCAGCGGTCGTGGGTGACGCAGACCAGCGCGGACCGCCGCGCCCGCAGGTGCCGGGCCAGCCAGGCGATGCCCTCCACGTCGAGGTGGTTGGTGGGCTCGTCCAGCACGACCAGGTCCTGCTCGGCGATGAGCAGTTTGGCGAGCGCGATGCGGCGCCGCTCACCGCCGGACAGCGGCCCGATGACGGTGTCCAGGCCCTTCGGGAAACCCGGCAGGTCCAGGCCGCCGAACAGCCCGGTCAGCACGTCCCTGATCCTGGCGTCGCCCGCCCACTCGTGGTCGGCCATGTCGCGGATGACCTCGTGCCGGACGGTGGCCTCGGGGTCCAGGGAGTCGTGCTGGGTGAGCACCTCCATGCGCAGGCCGCCGGAGTGGGTGACCCGCCCGGAGTCGGCCTCCTCCAGCTTGGCCAGCATCCGGATCAGGGTGGTCTTGCCGTCGCCGTTGCGGCCCACGACACCGATCCGGTCCCCTTCGGACACGCCGAGCGACACGCCGTCGAGGAGGGCACGGGTGCCGTACACCTTGCTGACGTTCTCGACATTGACCAGGTTGACGGCCATCTCACTCCTGCCCGGGGGATCGATCAGCCTTCAAGGGTAGGCCCTTCCGGGTGTACGCCGGCCCGGGAGGGGCGGGCAGCCGCCGGGCCGGTCGGCCCTCAGACCACCGTCGCCCCCGGCACCGGCCCCGCCGCCACCCGCACCGAACGGCAGGTGCCCGAGGCGCGCAGCCCCTCCGCCACCTCCCGCGCGGACGCCGCGTCGCGGGCGAGGAACGCCGTGGTCGGGCCCGAGCCGGAGACCAGCGCGGCCAGGGCCCCCGCGCCGCGGCCGGCGGCGAGGGTGCCGGCGAGCTCGGGGAAGAGCGACAGCGCGGCCGGCTGGAGATCGTTGGAGAGAGCGGCGGCGAGGCCGTCCGGGTCGCCCTTGGCGAGCGCGTCCAGGACGTCCTGGGAGGCGGCGGGCTCCGGCACGGCCCTGCCCTCGGCCAGCCGGTCGAACTCCCGGAAGACGGCCGGTGTGGACAGCCCGCGCGACGCCCTCGCGAACACCCAGTGGAAGGTGCCGCCCACGTCCAGCGGGGTCAGCACCTCGCCCCGCCCGGTGCCCAACGCCGCCCCGCCGACCAGGCTGAACGGCACGTCGCTGCCCAGCTCGGCGCAGATGCCGAGCAGTTCGTCGCGTCCGGCGCCGGTGCCCCACAGCGCGTCGCACGCCAGCAGGGCGGCGGCGCCGTCCGCGCTGCCGCCCGCCATCCCGCCGGCGACCGGGATGTCCTTGGCGATGTGCAGGTGCACGGCGGGCTCCCGGCCGTACCGCGCGGCCAGTGCCTCGGCCGCGCGGGCGGCCAGGTTCGTCCGGTCCAGCGGAACCTGGTCGGCGTCCGGTCCGGCGCAGGTGACGCGGAGTTCCGCGGCCAGGGCGGCGGTGACCTCGTCGTGGAGGCCGACCGCCAGGAAGACGTTGGCCAGGTCGTGGAAGCCGTCGGGGCGGGCGGCGCCGACCGCGAGCTGGACGTTGACCTTGGCGGGCACCCGTACGGTGACGCTCACTCGGCCTCCCCGTGCACGGCGTTCTCGGCGATCCGGGCGAACTCCTCGACGGTGAGCGCCTCCCCGCGCGCCTGCGGGGAGACCCCGGCGGCGACCAGGGCGGCCTCGGCGGCCGCCGCGGAGCCCGCCCACCCGGCGAGCGCGGCGCGCAGCGTCTTGCGGCGCTGGGCGAACGCCGCGTCGACGACGGCGAACACCTCCTTCTTCGACGCCGTGGTCCGCAGCGGTTCGGTCCGGCGGACCAGTGACACCAGCCCGCTGTCGACGTTCGGTGCGGGCCAGAAGACGCTGCGGCCGATGGCGCCGGCGCGGCTGACCTCGGCGTACCAGTTGGCCTTCACGGACGGGACTCCGTACACCTTGGAGCCGGGCGCGGCGGCCAGCCGGTCGGCGACCTCTGCCTGCACCATCACGAGGGTGCGTTCGATGCTCGGGAAGGTGTCGAGCATGTGCAGCAGCACCGGGACGGCGACGTTGTACGGCAGGTTCGCGACCAGCGCGGTGGGCGCCGGGCCGGGCAGCTCGGTGACGTGCATCGCGTCGGAGTGGACCAGCGCGAACCGGTCGGCCCGGTGCGGCATCCGGGCGGCGATCGTCGCGGGCAGGGCGGCGGCCAGCACGTCGTCGATCTCGACGGCCGTGACCCGGTCGGCGGCCTGGAGCAGGGCGAGGGTGAGGGATCCGAGCCCCGGGCCGACCTCGACGACCGCGTCGTCGGGGCGTACCTCGGCGGTGCGGACGATACGGCGGACCGTGTTCGCGTCGATGACGAAGTTCTGGCCGCGCTGCTTGGTGGGGCGCACGCCGAGCGCGGCCGCCATCTCTCGGACGTCGGCGGGGCCGAGCAGGGCGTCGGGGGCGGGGCTGGTGCTCACGGGACAAGACTACGGGGGTGCACGGGCCGCACCGGACCGCGCCCGACGGCGCCGGGACCCGCTGGACCGGCCGCACGGCGGGGCGCCCGGGCCGGTCACCCCCGCCGGGGTGCGGCCGCGGAGCCGCGCCGACCGGGGAGCCGCGCAGCCGGGTCCCCTGGGTCAGCCACCCAGCCGCCCAGCAGCCGAGCCACCCAGCCGCCCAGCCGCTCAGGCGCTCAGTCGGGCACCTGGAGTCAGCCGCTCAGGTGGGCACCCGGGGTCAGCGCTCAGGTGGACTGCCGGGGTCAGCCGCTCAGGCGGGCGCCGCAGTGCGGCCACGGGCTCGCGCCGCGGCGGACGTAGAGCTTCTTCGCACGGTAGGTCTGCTCCGCCGCCGGCGCGTCCTGCGGTCGCCCGCGCCCGCCGAGGGCGTGCCAGGTGCGTGTGTCGAGCTGGTACAGCCCGCCGTAGGTTCCCGACGGGTCGACCGCGCGGGGCCGCCCGCCCGACTCGCATTCCGCCAGCCCCCGCCAGTCCAGGTGGTCGGCCCCCCGAACGGTGGTCGGCAGCGGCTTGGTGCCCACCCTGACCACCTGCGGCCGCGGCTCGCGCACCAGCTCGCTGCGGACCCGGCGCGGCTTCTGCCGGACCCCGTTGACGGTCCTGAGGTGGTACGTCACCTTCCGCAGCCCCTCTCGCCCCGCCTGGTCGACGACTTCGGTGCCCCGGAACAGGGTGGGGTCGGTGCTGCGCCGCACGGCGAACGGGATGGTCTCCTCCCGCACCTCCCTGCTGCCGGTGATGCGCAGGACCGTGACGGTCTGCCCGTCGCGGGGGAAGCCGCCGAGCGGTACGGACGTGGTGTCCTGGCCGTGCAGCTCGACACCGGCCTGCTCCACCGCCTCGCGCACGGTGGCGGCGTTGGTGCGCAGCGTGCGGGCGCGGCCGTCGGCGAGGACCGTCACCGAGCGCTCGGTGCGCACGTCGAGGGAGAGCCCGGCGCGGCCGATCGGCTGGGAGCGCGCCGCGGAGAGATACGCGCCCTGGGCGCGCACCCCGAGCTCTTCGAGGGCCTCCTCGACGGTGCGTGCCGTGGTCCACACCTCGTGCCGGTGCCCGTCGATGGTGAGCCGAAGCGGGCGGCCGTGGCGCACCTCGACCTCCTCGCCGCTGGTGAGGGGCGTGCCGGGGGCGGGCGTCACCACGCCGTGCGCTCCGAGGTGGACGCCTTCCCGCTCCAGCAGCTCCGACACGTCGCCGGCGAAGGTGTGCAGGGTGCGCGGGGCGCCACCGTCGACGCTCAGTTCCACCGCCTTGTCGTTGGCGGCGAAGGCGGTGGTGCCGCCGGCGAGGAAGGCGACGACCAGTGCACGGGGCAGCAGGCGGCGCACGGAGTCGTCCGCACGTGCGATGTACCGCGCCCTGCGTCGGCGTGCGGAACGGCGGTTCACACCGGAGCGCGCAACGGGCGTGGGCGCGGACGGTCGGGCCTGCGCGGCTTCGGTGTGGTGCGCCCCGCCGGCGACCGCCGCGCCGCCCGCCTGGCGCGGCAGCGCCGCCCCGTCCACCACGGGCTGCGGGTACCCCTCGTAGGCGGCCCGGTGGGCGTCCCGGGGTGCGGGCTGCGCGGCCGGGACGTAGGCCTGGCCCGCGCCCACCGTGGGCGCGGAGTGCGGGTCGAACGCGGAGTGCGGGTCGAACGCGGAGTGCGGGTCGAACGCGGGGTGCGGCGACCGGTGGGCGCCGACGGGGTGCGGGGAGTGCGGGTGCGGCGGGCCGTCCGGGTACAGGGGGACGTCCGGGGCATGCGTGCGCTGCGCCTCGCGCGGGTTCGGAGGATGGCTCACGGCGACGTGCTCCAGGTCGTCCAGGGGTCCGGAGGGTCCAGGGGTCCGGATCGGGCCCACAGAACCTAGCCGAGCCGCGGTGACTCTCCAAAGCGGCACGACCACGGAACGTGGCGCCGGATGCCCGGCGATCCGTCACGGACGCGCACCGGTCGGATCCGGGCGCGGTCCGGTCAGTAACCGAACGCGCGGGCCGTGTTGGCCGCGAGGGCCGACGCCAGGGTGTCCTCGTCGACACCGCGTACGGCGGCCATGGCGCGCACCGTGACCGGGACGAGGTACGGGGCGTTGGGCCGCCCCCGGTACGGCACCGGCGTCAGGAAGGGGGCGTCGGTCTCCACCAGGACCAGCTCGGCGGGCGCCACGGCGAGGGCGTCGCGCAGGTTCCCGGCGTTCTTGAAGGTGACGTTGCCGGCGAAGGACATGAAGTAGCCGGCGCGGGCGCACGCCTCGGCCATCGCCGCGTCGCCGGAGTAGCAGTGGAAGACGGTGCGCTCCGGCGCCCCCTCCTCCTTGAGGATGCGCAGCACGTCGGCGTGGGCGTCGCGGTCGTGGATGACGAGTGCCTTGCCGTGCCGTTTGGCGATCTCGATGTGGGCGCGGAAGGAGCGCTCCTGCGCCGCCTTGCCGTCCTCGCCGGTGCGGAAGTAGTCGAGGCCGGTCTCGCCGACGCCCTTCACCCGGGGAAGCGCGGCCAGCCGGTCGATCTCGGCGAGCGCCTCGTCGAGTGCGGTGTCGCCGCCGGCCTCGCGGGCGCCCTGCCGGGACCAGCCGTCGGGGTCGCCGTGCACGATGCGCGGCGCCTCGTTCGGGTGCAGGGCGACGGCCGCGTGGACGCTGTCGAAGGCGGCGGCCGTCTCGGCGGCCCACCGCGAGCCCGCGACGTCGCAGCCGACCTGCACGACCGTCGACACTCCCACGGAAGCGGCCTTCGCCAGGGCCTCCTCGACGGTCGAGGACTGCATGTCGAGGTGGGTGTGGGAGTCGGCCACCGGCACCCGGAGAGGTTCCGGCAGGGGCGGCGCCGCGTTCTTGTCGGAGGGGCCGGAGGCTTTCGAAGGCATGCCCCGATCCTACGTAGGGGGTCCGACACTCCCCGACGGCGCTCGACCGTCGACCAGACGGCGACCGGACGGGGCGGGACCGTCGACCGGACGGGGCGGGACCGCGCGGGGTCCGCACACCGGCCGGAGCGGCCTGCCGCGGACGGACGGGCCCGCCTCGCCGTGGCGAGGCGGGCCCGAAGCGCGGTGGAGGTGTCAGCCCGCCTTGCGGTGGAAGGGGTGCAGGAGATCGGAGAGGTGCCAGTGGTGGCGGTCGCCGTCCTGTCCGGGCAGCTCACCCTCCGGTGCCGGGGCCTCGGCCGGCCCGGCGGGAGGCGCGTCCCGGTGGCTGTGCGCCGCGCTGTGCGCCGACGACACCCGTCCCGGCCGCATGATGCGGATCACCTGGCTGTCGCAGTTGCGGCACGCGGGCCGCTGCAACGGGGACGGCACGAACTCCCCGTCGGCCACGTACCTCACGTACTCGTGGCCCTCGGCGTCGGTGTGGTGCTCTATCTTGTACGACTGCTCCCAGCCGTGCCCGCAGCGCATGCAGGCGAAGGAGTAGGACTCGTGCACGACGGCCATCGCTGCGCTGCGAAGCTCGTGCTGCTCTGCGATCTCGCTCATGCCAGCTCCCGTTGTCCGCTGGACAAGCGCCCCCGGCGCGTCGGGTCCCCCCGAGGAACCCCGGTGGAGGCGCAGGGGCGTGTGCCCCTGCAACAAGTGGACGCCTCTTCGGGCGAGGATGCGACGGTCCTGCCGAGTATTGGACCCGATTTGGGCGTTCCTTGCCGAAACGGTCCGGGTGACCGGTACGGGCTTTGCTTTCCGCCACGCCGCTTTGCCCACCCATGGGGCGCCCGCTCGACAGAGATGCGACCTGCTCAGAAGGGGTTTTCCGCCCCACTACGGGGCGTGCACGGCGGGCTCGGGCGCCTCACTGCGCAGCCCCCGCGCCCGTGTCGCACCCCGGCGCAGGAGGCGTGCAGCCACGCCCCGCGCCCCTCCCCCGGAGCCTCCCCGGAGCCTTCCCCCGAGGCAGGCCTCACCCCGCGTCCCGCACCCGCGTCCCGCGCCTGCGCCCGCGCCCGTCGTCCGGCGCCGTCATCCGGCGTTCCCGGCCTTCTTCGCCGCCACCACCGCGTCGAACACCTCCCGCTTCGGCACCCCCGCCGCCACGGCCACCGCCGCGATCGCCTCCTTGCGGCGCTCCCCCGCTTCCTCACGCACCCGCACCCGGCGGACGAGCTCCTCGGCGTCGAGCTCCTCCGGGCCCGGCTCCGGGGCACCCTCGACCACCACCGTGATCTCCCCGCGCACCCCCTCGGCGGCCCAGTCGGCCAGCTCCCGCAGGGGGCCGCGCCGCACCTCCTCGTACGTCTTGGTCAGCTCGCGGCACACCGCGGCGCGCCGCTCCGCGCCGAACACCTCGGCCATCGCGGCGAGGGTGTCGTCCAGCCGGTGCGGGGCCTCGAAGTAGACCAGGGTGCGGCGTTCCCCGGAGACCTCCCGCAGCCTGGACCGCCGCTCGCCGGCCTTCCTCGGCAGGAACCCCTCGAAGCAGAAGCGGTCGACGGGCAGTCCGGACAGGGCGAGCGCGGTGAGCACGGCGGACGGTCCGGGCACCGCGGTGACGCGGACGTCCTTCTCGACGGCCGCGGCGACCAGCCGGTAGCCGGGGTCGGACACCGACGGCATGCCCGCGTCGGTCACCAGCAGCACGCGCGCGCCGCCCAGCAGCTCCTCGACGAGTTCCGGCGTCCGGGCCGACTCGTTGCCCTCGAAGTAGGACACGACGCGCCCCCGGGTCGTCACGCCCAGCGCCTGGGTCAGCCGGCGCAGCCTGCGCGTGTCCTCGGCGGCGACCACGTCGGCACCGGCCAGTTCCTCGGCCAGCCGGGGCGGGGCGTCCTGGACGTCGCCGATCGGGGTGCCCGCCAAAACAAGGGTTCCAGTCACGCCGCCCATCCTCGCAGGGTGGTGCCAAAGCAGGCGCATCCGGACCAGTACCGCCCGGGCGCGGGACTCACACAGCACCGTTCCCTACGATGGCGCGGTGACCAGTACCGCGTCCTCCACGGACACCCGGCAGGGCCAGGCACCGCGCGACGCGCTGCCGCCGTGGCAGCAGCGGCTGCGCCGCTTCGGCCACCAGGCGCAGCCCGAGAGCGATCTCCGGGACCGGCTCGTGCCGCCGTACACCGAGCCGTCCGCACGCCTGTGGCAGACGCTGGGCTTCCCGCCCGCGCTGTCCGAGCTGATCCGGCGCTGGTCCGGCTGGGGCGGCCCGCTGCTGGTGACGCTGATGGCGGGTGTGCTGCGGTTCTGGAACCTGGGCCGCCCGCACGCGGTCATATTCGACGAGACCTACTACGCCAAGGACGCCTGGGGCCTCGTCCACCGGGGCTACGAGGTCAGCTGGGGCAAGAACGCCGACGACCTGATCCTCAGCTCCGGCGGGCACATCCCCATCCCCACCGACGCCTCGTACGTCGTGCACCCGCCGGTCGGCAAGTACGTGATCGGGCTCGGCGAGCTGCTGTTCGGCTTCGACCCGTTCGGCTGGCGGTTCATGACCGCACTGCTCGGCACCCTGTCCGTACTGCTGCTGTGCCGCATCGGGCGCCGCATGTTCCGCTCGACCTTCCTGGGCTGCCTGGCCGGCGCGCTGATGGCGGTGGACGGCCTGCACTTCGTGATGAGCCGCACCTCGCTGCTCGACGGCGTGCTGATGTTCTTCGTGGTGGCCGCCTTCGGCTGCCTGGTGATCGACCGGGACCGGGCGCGCGAACGGCTGGCCGCCGCGCTGCCGGTGGACGCGGACGGCCGGCTGCGGCCGTCCGCCGAGGTCGCCGACCACACCTCGCTGGGCTGGCGGCCGTGGCGGTGGACGGCGGGCCTGATGCTGGGCCTGGCCATCGGGACCAAGTGGAACGGCCTGTACATCATGGCCGCGTTCCTCCTCATGACCGTGCTCTGGGACGTCGGTTCGCGCAGGCTCGCCGGCGCCCACCACCCCTACCAGGCCGTGCTGAAGCACGACCTGGGGCTGGCCTTCGTGGCCGTGGTCCCGGTGGCGATCGCCACCTACGTCGTCTCCTGGATCGGCTGGATCCTGTCCCCGGCCGACGGCACCGGCGGCTACTACCGCAACTGGGCCGCCACCGACGGCAGGGGCGGAAGCTGGACGTGGCTGTTCCCGGACTGGTGGCGCAGCCTGTGGCACTACGAGCACGAGGTGTACAAGTTCCACGTCGGCCTGTCCTCGCCGCACACCTACCAGTCGAACCCGTGGAGCTGGCTCGTCCTGGGCCGCCCGGTGTCGTACTACTACCAGTCGCCGGCGCCCGGCAAGGACGGCTGCCCGGCCGACGCGGGCGGCAAGTGCGCGCGCGAGGTCCTCGCGATCGGGACGCCGCTGCTGTGGTGGGTCGCCTGCTTCGCGCTGCTGTACGTGCTGTGGCGGTGGTTCTTCCGCCGCGACTGGCGGGCGGGCGCGATCGCCTGCGGAGTGGCGGCCGGCTACCTGCCGTGGTTCCACTACCAGGAGCGGACGATCTTCCTGTTCTACGCGGTCGTCTTCGTGCCGTTCCTGTGCCTGGCGGTGGCCATGCTGGTCGGCGCTCTCCTCGGCCCACCGGGTTCGAGCGACACCAGACGGGTCGCGGGGGCGACGGGCGCGGGTGTGCTGGTGCTGCTGATCGCCTGGAACTTCATCTACTTCTGGCCCCTCTACACCGGCACGTCCATCCCCCTGGACGACTGGAGATCCCGCATGTGGCTCGACACCTGGGTCTAGCTGCGCGGAAACCAAGAGGGGGGCGGCCTTCGTGCCGCCCCCCTCTTGGTCGTTGTCGGTCGTTGGCGGTTGCCGTCGGACGGCCCCGAGTCGGCCCGACGGGACCGTCGGCCGCCTCAACACGTCAGGAGCGCCGCGTACCGAAGTACTCCCGCAATGCGAGGACACCGACAGGAACGCCGGCGTAGAAGGCGCACCACGGCAGGCTCGGTGAGTGGATCGCAAATCGTCCTACCAGCCACCACAACAACGTCACGACAGCCCAACACACAATCCAGAATCCGATGCCCGCGCTCCGCCTACGCCTGTCATGCACAGCTTGAGCGTAGTTCGGACGGCGGCGTGTGACCGACCTGAGCCGTGGCTGTGGTGTGCCCGAGTCGAGACGGCACTCCGTCCGACATGCATCCGAGGGTCCGATGCCCGTGATCGTGCTGCGACTGAAGGGGCGTGCCGAGCCGGAGAACGCGGAGCGATCGAAGCGATTCTGTCGCTTTCCAGCGCTTTGTGGATTTTTCCGGCTTCCCACGATCTCTGTTCGGACACCATCCGGCCCCCTCCCCGGCAGTCGTCCCGCGAGCCACTTACAGTGCAAAGGACTGGCCAAGGGGGAGACACGGGGAACCGGGGAGGGATCCGCGCGATGCGCAAGGGGGCCAAGGCCGCGGTAGTCGGCACGGTGTTCGCGGTGATGGTGGGCGGTGCAGGCTACGGCGCCTACAACATCGTGTCCGCGCTGGACGGCAGCGGCGGCGGAAACGGGAGCAGCGGTACGGGGGTGAAGGCGGCGCCGGCCAGGACGGGGCCGCCGAGCAGCGACGAGGTGCAGGAGACCGCGAAGAAGTTCTTCGCGGCCTGGGAGCACGCACAGCCGCAGGAGGCGGCGTCGTACACGAACAACGCGGCGAAGGCCGAGCCGCTGCTGTCGTCGTACGGCGAGGACGCCCACATCACGGACGTGCACATCACACCGGACGCGGCGAACGGCGACATGGTGCCGTTCTCGGTGCGGGCCACGGTGTCGTTCGAGGGGAAGAGCAAGCCGCTCTCCTACCGTTCCAGCCTGCGCGTGGTGCGCGGGATCACCACCGGGCGGGCGCTGGTCGACTGGCAGCCCTCGCTGGTGCACCCGGCGCTGACCGGGATGGACGACACCCTCGTCACGGGTGAGTCGTCGGCGCCGGCGATCGAGGCCGTGGACCGCAACGGCAAGGTGCTGACCAAGGAGAAGTACCCCTCGCTCGGGCCGATCCTGGACCAGCTGCGGAAGAAGTACGGCCAGAGCGCGGGCGGTACGCCGGGGATCGAGCTGTCGATCCAGCACGCGGATCCCGACAGCGCCGACACCACGCTGCTCACCCTCGCCGCGGGCAAGGCGGGCAAGCTGCGCACGACGCTGAGCGCGGGCGTGCAGGCGGCGGCCGAGCGGGCGGTGCAGAAGTACGGCGAGTCCTCGGTGGTGGCCGTGAAGGCGAGCACCGGCGAGGTGCTGGCGGTCGCCAACCACCGTGCGGACGGCTTCAACGCGGCGTTCTCCGGCTCGGTGGCCCCGGGCTCCACGATGAAGATCATCAGCGCGGCCACGCTCATCGACAACGGGGTGACCAACGCGAACGGGCCCGCGCCGTGCACCGAGGACGCCCTGTGGGAGGGCCAGACCTTCCACAACTACCGGGAGATGACGGACGAGGGCGCCACGCTCGCGCAGAGCTTCGCCCGCTCCTGCAACACGGCCTTCATCAAGTACGTGGACGACCTGGACGACGACTCGCTGACCAGGGAGGCTCAGGACCGCTTCGGGCTGGGCCGGAACAACTGGCACACCGGTATCGCGTCCTTCGACGGCAAGGTTCCGGCCGTCAACGGGCCGGACAAGGCGGCCGCGCTGATCGGGCAGGGGCAGGTGCAGATGAGCCCGCTCAACATGGCCTCGGTGACGGCGACCGCGAAGACGGGCACGTTCCGGCAGCCGGTGATCGTGCCGCAGAGCCTCGACGGCCGGCAGCTCGCCCACGCGCGCGGGCTGTCCTCGGGCACCGCTCGGCAGTTGCGCACCATGATGCACCGGACCGCGACGAGCGGTACCGCGGCCGGCGTGATGTCCGGGATGAGCGGGGTCATCGGCGCGAAGACCGGCTCCGCGGAGGTCGGCGGTCAGGCGAAGACCGACAGCTGGTTCGCCGGATACCGCAACGACGTCGCCGCCGCGGCCATGGTCCAGCACGGCGGCCACGGCACCGACGCCGCCGGGCCGATCGTCGCGGCCGTGCTGCGGGCCGGGGGCTGATGTCGCGTCACCCGCCCAGGACACGACCACCGGTCGGTGGACGTCGTTGGGTGGGTGAGGGCGGGCGGGGACGGGCGGTGGCAGTCGGGCGCGCGGCGCCCTGGTGATCTCGGAGGATCGAGGGCAGTGGGCAAGAGAAGACGCGTCAAGGAACGGCGGCGGAGACCGGCCGTGCTCGGCGGGCTGCTCGCCGTGGCGGTCGCCGGGGCGGGCTTCGGCGCGTACGCGCTGTACGGCGGCGCGGCGGGCGGGGGCCGGACGGTGGCGACGGCCGCGTCCGCGGGGAAGGACAGGGCGCCGGCCAGGACCGGCCCGCTGTCCGCGGCGGAGGTCGCCACCGCCGCCCGGACGTTCCTGTCGGCCTGGCAGCAGGGCCGGGTGGCCGACGCTGCGGCCTCGACCGACGACGCGAGCGCGGCCCGGGCGCTGCTGACCGGGTACGCCGAGGACGCCCATGTCGGACAGCTCACCCTGACCGCGGGCGCCCCCGCGGGCGACTCGGTGCCGTTCGCCGTCGCCGGCACGGTGGCCTACCCGGGCGCGGGCAGCAAGCCGCTCGCCTACCGCAGCAGCCTGACCGTCGTGCGGCGCTCCGGCGACGGAGCGCCGGTGGTCGACTGGCACGCCTCCGTCGTCCACCCCGACCTCCGGGACGGCGACACCCTGGCGACCGGCGAGTCCGGCATCCCGCCCGTCAAGGCCCTGGACCGGCACGGCGGGGAGATCACGGCGGCGAAGTACCCGTCGCTGGGCACCGTCCTGGACGGGCTGCGCGAGAAGTACGGCAAGAAGGCGGGCGGCCGGGCCGGGGTGGAGCTGCGGGTGGTCCGCGGTCCGGCGTCGAAGGCGAAGAAGCTCTCCGACAAGACGCTGCTGGAACTGAGCAAGGGCACTCCGGGCACGGTGCGGACCACGCTGAGCCCGGTCTACCAGGCGGCCGCGGAGCAGCAGGTCGCCAAGTGGTCGAAGGCGTCGGTGGTGATGGTGCGCGCGTCGACGGGTGAGATCCTCGCCGTGGCGAACAGCGGCCACGGCTTCAACGTGGGCTTCCAGGGGATGCTGGCACCCGGCTCCACCATGAAGATCGTCACCTCGTCGATGCTGATCGAGAAGAACCTGGGGTCGGCGGACAGGCGGCATCCCTGCCCGAAGACGTTCACCTACGGCGGGTGGAAGTTCCACAACGACGACTACTTCGAGATCAGGCACGGCACGCTCAAGGCGAGCTTCGCACGCTCCTGCAACACGGCCTTCATCAGCCAGGCACCGAAGCTCGGCAACGGCGACCTGACGCGCCAGGCCCAGCAGGTGTTCGGCCTGTCGATGAACAACTGGTCGGTGGGCGTGCCCACCTTCGACGGCTCGGTGCCGGTGCAGTCGGCCGCCCAGATGGCGGCCTCGCTGATCGGCCAGGGCGGAGTGCGGATGAACCCGCTGAACATGGCGTCGGTCTCGGCGACGGTGCAGTCGGGCGTCTTCCACCAGCCGTACCTGGTCCCGCCGAGCGTGGACGGCCGCAAGCTGGCGACCGCCTCGCGCACCATGTCGGCGGCCACGGTGGGGCAGTTGCGCGAGATGATGCGGTTCACGGCGGCCTACGGCACGGCGGCCGTGGCGATGCGCGGGCTCGGGCCGCGTGCCGGCGCGAAGACCGGTTCGGCGGAGGTCGGCGGGCAGGAGAAGCCCGACGGCTGGTTCACGGCGTTCCGGGGCGACCTCGCGGCGGCGGGCGTGGTCCAGGCGGGCGGCCACGGCGGCGACACGGCGGGCCCGATCGTGGCCTCGCTGCTGCGGATGGGCGGCTGAGGCGGCCCACCCGGGACGGGCGGCTGAGGCGGCCCGCCCGCACTCGTGGAGAACCCCTGGCGGGCGCGGCCTGCCGACCCACCGGGGCCCGTGGGGAACGCCGGAGCCCGTGGGGCCCGTGGGGCCCGTGGGGAACGCGGGAGCCCGTGGGGCCCGTGGGGCCACCGGGGCCCGTGGGGCCCGTGGGAGCCCGTGGGGCCCGCCGGGGCGCCGGCGGTGGGCCGGCTATGCCGTCAGGTGGGTGCGGCGCAGGAAGCTCGTCAGCGCCTTCGACTCGAACTCCACGACGGAGACGCCCTGCGCGGAGTGGAACTCGACGACCGCCTGGACGCGCCCGCACGGCCACACGCGCACCTGGCCGGTCCCGGCCGGGGTGCGCAGGCCCTGTTCCAGCAGGGTGCGGGAGACGGTCCACTCGTGCGTGCCGGGCAGTCCGACGCGGACCGAGCGCGGGTCGTCGGGATCGAATCTCAGGACGACCGGGACCGCTCCCGCGTCCTCCTCCGGGTCCGCGTCGGTGACGATGCGGGCTCGTGCGTACTGCTCGACCACAGACATCGGCAAACCCCTTACGCTGAGTGACCGACAGGGAAGCCGTGCATCCGCTTCCTTCCCAATGTCGCACATTTTCCGCAGTACGCCTCCCGGACCGGCACGCCTCGCAGCGCCCCCGCAGCGACCCTCCGCAGCCGCCCCCCGCCGTCGCCGCACCACCTACGTGACGACCTGCTCGCTCTTGCAAGTCGTTCGCATTAAGGCACTATCATCGTCCCGTGCACGTACCCGACGGATTCATCAACGCCCCCGTGTCCGCGGCGACCGGAGTCCTCGCCGCGGGCGCCGTAGCCGTGAGCCTGCGCGGCGCCCGCCGCGAACTGGACGAGCGGACGGCGCCGCTGGCCGGGCTGGTGGCGGCGTTCATCTTCGCCGTCCAGATGCTCAACTTCCCGGTCGCCGCCGGAACCAGCGGACATCTCCTCGGCGGCGCGTTGGCAGCGATCCTCGTCGGCCCGTTCACCGGGGTGCTCTGCGTGTCCGTGGTCCTGCTCATGCAGGGCATCCTCTTCGCCGACGGCGGTCTGACCGCGCTCGGCGTGAACATCACCGACATGGCGCTCACCACGACGGTCGTCTCGTACGCCGTCTTCCGCCTGCTGGTGAAGGTGCTGCCGCGCCGCCGGCGCTCGGTCACCCTGGCGTCCTTCGCCGCCGCTCTGGTCTCCGTCCCGGCAGCCGCCGTCACCTTCACGCTGATCTACGCCGTCGGCGGCACCACGGACGTGTCCCCCGGCAAGGTGGCCACCGCGATGATCGGCGTGCACGTGCTGATCGGCATCGGTGAGGCCGCGATCACCGGCCTGACGGTGAGCGCCGTGATCGCGGTACGCCCCGACCTCGTGTACGGGGCACGCGACCTGCAGCAGCGCCTGAAACTCCGGGTGAACGGCACCCTGGTCGACGCACCGGCGCCCGAGGCGGCGCGCCCGGCCCCCGCCACCGCGCGCACCTCCCGGCGCCGGCTGTGGCTCGGCGGCCTCGCCGCCTCCCTCGTCCTCGCCGGCTTCGTCAGCTTCTACGCCTCGTCCAGCCCCGACGGCCTGGAGAAGGTCGCCCACGACCAGGGCATCGACCAGAAGGCCCGGCAGCACGCGGCCGCCGACTCCCCGCTCGCCGGCTACGGCGTCAAGGACGTGTCGGACGCCCGCCTGTCCGGCGGGCTGGCGGGCGTGATCGGCGTCGGCGCCACGATCACCGCGGGCAGCGGCGTGTTCTGGGTGGTACGCCGACGGCGCACCCGGGACGTGTCCCCCGCGTCCACGACCCCTGCCACGGAGAACATCTGACATGGGCGCCGGACACGCGCACAAGCTCTACCGGCACGGCCACTCCCCCGTGCACGCCCTGCCGCCGCACACCAAGCTGGCCGCCGCCTTCGCCTTCGTGGTCGTCGTGGTGTCCACCCCCCGGGAGGCGATGTGGGCGTTCGCGCTGTACGCCGTCCTGCTGGGCGCCGTCGCCCGCCGCGCCCGGGTACCGGCCGGCTTCCTGCTCAAGCGGCTGCTGATCGAGGTGCCGTTCGTCGCGTTCGCGGTGCTGATGCCCTTCGTGGCGGAGGGCGAGCGGGTGGACGTCCTGGGGCTGTCGCTGAGCGTCAACGGACTGTGGGGGGCCTGGAACGTGCTCGCCAAGGGCACGCTGGGCGTCGCCGCCTCCGTGCTGCTGGCCGCGACCACGGAGCTGCGCGAACTCCTGCTGGGCCTGCAGCGGCTGAAACTGCCGCCGCTGCTCGTGCAGATAGCCTCCTTCATGATCCGCTACGGCGACGTCATCACCGACGAGATGCGGCGGATGCGGATCGCCCGCGAGGCGCGCGGTTTCGAGGCGCGGGGCGTGCGGCACTGGGGGGTGCTCGCCAAGAGCGCGGGTGCCCTGTTCATCCGCTCCTACGAGCGCGGGGAGCGCGTGCACCTGGCCATGGTCAGCCGCGGTTACGCCGGCACGATGCCGGTGATCGACGAGGTGACCGCCACCCGCGCCCAGTGGTCGTCCGCGCTGACCCTCCCGTTCACGGCCCTGCTCGTCTGTCTGCTGGGATGGACCCTGTGACCTCTTCTGCACACCCCTCACTGGACGTGGCCGGACTGGCCTTCGCCTACCCCGACGGCCACCAGGCCCTGTTCGGCGTGGACTTCACCCTCGCCCGCGGGGAGCGGGTCGCGCTGCTCGGACCGAACGGCGCCGGCAAGACGACGCTGGTGCTCCACCTCAACGGCATCCTGGCCGGCGGCGCGGGGACCGTGCGGGTGGCCGGGCTGCCCGTGGACAGGCGGCACATGGCCGAGATCCGGCGCAAGGTCGGCATCGTCTTCCAGGACCCCGACGACCAGCTGTTCATGCCGACCGTCCGCGAGGACGTCGCCTTCGGCCCGGCCGCGGCCGGGCTGCGGGGCGCCGAGCTGGAGGAGCGGGTGGACCGGGCGCTCGCCCGGGTCGGCATGGCGGAGTTCAAGGACCGCCCGCCGCACCACCTGTCCTTCGGCCAGCGGCGCCGGGTGGCGGTGGCGACGGTGCTCGCGATGGAACCCGAGATCCTCGTCCTGGACGAGCCGTCCTCGAACCTGGACCCGGCCTCCCGCCGCGAACTCGCCGACATCCTGCGCTCCCTGGACGTGACGGTTCTCATGGTCACCCACGATCTGCCCTACGCCCTGGAGCTGTGCCCCCGGTCGCTGATCCTGAGCGAGGGCGTGATCGCGGCGGACGGCCGGACCGCGGACCTGCTCGCCGACGAGGACCTGATGCGCGCCCACCGCCTGGAGCTGCCCTTCGGCTTCGATCCGCGTTCGGTGGCCACCGGCGCCTGACCGCGCCCGTCCGGACACCGGCGCCCGACCCCACCGTCCGGACACCGGCATCCCACCCCACCGTCCGGGCACCGGCATCCCACCCCACCGTCCTGGCACCGGCGCCTGACCTCGCCGTTCCGGGCGTCGGCGGCCGAGGAATCACAGGCGGCCCCCCGTTGTTGCACCCACTGTCGCAGGCGAACGAAAGAGAAGAGGGCGTGGACGTGGGTGCGGACGTGCACGGAACGGTGGCCGAGGGCTTCGAGCCGGTCAGGGACGCCTTCCTCCGCAACTTCGCGGCACTCGGCGAACGGGGCGCCGCCGTCGCCGTCTACCGGGACGGGCGCAGGGTCGTCGACCTGTGGGGCGGCACCAGGGACTTCGACGGTTCCGCTCCCTGGGAGCGCGGCACGGCCCAGGTCGTGCGGTCGGCCACGAAGGGCGTCGCCGCCGCCGTACCGCTGATGCTGCACCAGCGCGGCGCGCTCGACCTGGACGCCCCGGTCGGCTCGTACTGGCCGGAGTTCAAGGCGCACGGCAAGGAACGGCTGACCGTGCGGCACCTCCTGAACCACCGGGCGGGGCTGCCGGTCCTGGACCGCCCGCTCACCCCGGCCGAGGCCCTGGACCCCGCCCGCGGGGCGGAAGCCGTGGCCGCGCAGACCCCCGTCTGGGAACCGGGCACCGACCACGGCTACCACGCGCTGACCTACGGCTGGCTGCTGGACGAGACGGTGCGGCGGGTGACCGGCCGCGGTGCCGGCGAGTGGATCGCGGCGGAGATCGCCGGACCGCTGGACGCCGAACTGTGGCTGGGGCTGCCGGAGTCGGAGGCGGTCCGGGTCGGCCGTTCCGGGTCCGTGGAGGGACCGGAGCCGACCGGCGCCCTGCGCGCGCGCCCGAAGCGTTCCGTCACCGACGCCTACGCCGATCCGGCCTCGCTCACCCGCCGTGCCTTCGCCGCGATCACGCCGTTCCCCGACCACAACGACCCCGTGCAGCGTGCCGTGGCCCAGCCCGCCGCGAACGGCATCGCCACGGCGGACGGGCTCGCCCGCTTCTACGCCGCGCTCCTCGCCCCCGTGGACGGCACGCGGCTGTTCGCCCCGGACACGGTGGAGCGGGCACGCGCCGAGGAGTCCGCGGGCCCGGACCGGGTGCTGGTGGTGAACACCCGCTTCGGCCTCGGCTACATGCTGCACGGCCCCGCGTCCCCGCTGCTCGGCACGGGCTCCTTCGGGCACCCCGGGCGCGGCGGCTCCCTCGGGTTCGCCGACCCGGAGACCGGGGTGGCCTTCGGCTACGTCACCAACGGCTTCCGCAGGACCGTGACCGCCGACCCGCGTGCGCAGGCACTGGTCCGGGCGGTGCGCACCTCGCTCGGGGGCCTCACACGTTGATCGGGTGCGACCGGTGCCCGGAGGCCGTGTCGATCTCGTCGTGCGCCTTGGTCAGCAGTTGCATCGCGAGTTCGTTGAGCGCCCGGGCTCCCGCGATCTCCTCTCCCACCCGAGGCTGATTGCTGTCGGTGCGGTGCCGGGTGGCGTGCCCGTGCCCCCGTACCTCCGTGCCGTCGGGCAACCTCACGAGCGCCGCCGCGCGCGTGTGCTGCTCGTCCTCCTGGAACTCCAGCTCGACATGCCAACCCACAGTGGTGTGCATCATGACGATCACCTCCGGAACACCTTCCTCCAGGGTGCCCCCGGCCACGCGCGCCCGCACCACGCCGCACCACACCGGATCCCACCCCGCCGGCCCCCGCAGAACCCGCAGTCCCGCAGTCCCGCAGTCCCGCAGTCCCGCAGTCCCGCAGTCCCGCAGTCCGGCAGTCCGGCAGTCCGGCAGTCCGGCAGTCCGGCAGTCCGGCAGTCCGGCAGTCCGGACCACGGATATCGTGCCGTCCGGGTCCGGGTCCGGGTCCGGGTCCGGGCCCGGGTCCGGACGGCACGGTGCCGGTGAGGGCGCCCCGTCCCCACGGAGCCCTCACCGGCGGTCTGTGTCGAAGCGGTGCGTCAGGCGCGCACCAGCTCCTTGTCCTCGTCCCCGTCCCGGACGTGGCCGTCGGACACGGTCCGCAGGCCCTCTCCCTCGACGTCCACGTTGGGCAGCACGCGGTCCAGCCACTTCGGCAGCCACCAGGCCCGCTTGCCCAGCAGGGCGAGGACCGCGGGGACGATCGCCATCCGGACGACGAACGCGTCGAAGAAGACGGCGATCGCGAGACCGAAGCCGATCATCTTGATCATGGCCTCGCTGGAGCCGATGAAGCCGGAGAAGACGGCGATCATGATGACCGCGGCGGCGGTGACGACCCGCGCGCCGTGCCGGAAACCGGTCACCACCGCCTGGCTCGGCTTCTCCCCGTGGACGTGGGCCTCCCGCATCCGGGTCACGAGGAACACCTCGTAGTCCATGGCGAGGCCGAAGACGACGCCCACCATGAAGATCGGCATCATCGACATGACCGGCCCGGTCTCCTCCACGCCCATCAGTCCGGACAGCCAGCCCCACTGGAAGACCGCGACCACGGCACCGAGAGCGGCGAGCACGCTCAGCAGGAAGCCGAGGGCCGCCTTCAGGGGGACCAGGATCGAGCGGAAGACGACGATCAGCAGCAGGAAGGCGAGGCCGACGACCAGGGTCAGGTACGGCAGCAGCGCGTCGTTCAGCTTCTGCGAGACGTCGATGTTCATCGCCGTGGAACCGGTGACGTAGATCGTCGCGTCGGTGGCGGAGGTGATCCCGTCGCCCGCGTCCCGGATGGAGTGCACCAGGTCCTCGGTCGTGGCCGAGGAGGGCTTCGAGTCGGGGATCACGGTGATGGTGGCGGTGTCGCCGGCCTTGTTGGCCGTCGCCGGGGTGACCGTGGCGACGTCGTCCATGCCCTTGATCTCGTCGTGGACCCGGGAGAAGGCGGCCTTCGGGTCGTCGCTGCCGCCGGCGTCGACCACGACCATCAGCGGTCCGTTGAAGCCGGCGCCGAAGCCCTCCGAGAGCAGGTCGTAGGCGCGCCGCTGGGTGGTGGACGTCGGCTGCGAGCCGTCGTCCGGGAGGCCGAGTTCGAGCGAGGCGGCCGGGACGGCGGCGGCTCCCAGGCCGACCACGCCGAGCAGCAGCACCGCGAGCGGGCGGCGCACCACGAAGCTCGCCCAGCGCGTGCCCATGTTCGGGCGGCCGGGGTTCTTCGGCGGGCGGCCGCCGCCGAACAGCCGGCTCCGCTCGCCGGTCGGCTTCACCTTGCGGCCCGCGTAGCCGAGCAGGGCCGGGATCAGGGTGAGTGCGATGAGGACCGCGATGGCGACCGTGCCGGCCGCGGCGACGCCCATCTTCGTCAGCATCGGGATGTTGACGACCGACAGGCCGACCAGCGCGATGACCACCGTCAGACCGGCGAAGACCACCGCGGAGCCCGCGGTGCCGACCGCCCGCCCGGCGGCCTGCTCGCGCTCCCGCCCCTCGGCGAGTTCGGCGCGGTAGCGGGAGACGATGAACAGGGCGTAGTCGATACCGACCGCCAGGCCGATCATGGTGGCCAGGGTCGACGTCGTGGAGCCGAGGTCCAGGACGCTCGCCAGGGCGGTGATCGACGACACGCCGATACCGACGCCGATCAGGGCGGTGAGCAGGGGCAGACCGGCCGCCAGCAGCGAGCCGAAGGTGATGACCAGCACCACCGCGGCGATGGCGATGCCGATGACCTCGGTGGATCCGGTCTCGGGCACGGCGGTGAGCGCGTCACCGCCGACCTCGACGGTCAGCCCGGCGTCCCGCGCGTGCTGCGCGGCGCCCTTCAACGCGTCCTTGTCGGCGTCCTCCAGCTCCATGCCGGAGACCTTGTACTTGACGGAGCTGTAGGCGATCGTGCCGTCCTTGCTGACGGCGTTGCCGGTGTACGGGTCGGCCACGGAGGCGACCTCGGAGCCGTCGGACAGCTCGTGCACCGTCTTCTCGACGGTCGCCTTGTGGTCGGCGTCGGTCATCTTCTCGCCCGCGGGCGCCTTGAAGACGACCCGGGCGGTGGCGCCGTCGGCGCTCATCCCGGGGAAGCGCTGCTCCAGCAGGTCGAAGGCCTTCTGGGCCTCCGTCCCGGGGATGGAGAAGGACGTGGTGCCGGGTGCCGGGGCGCTGGCCGCGCCGACACCCGCGAGCGTCAGCAGGGCCACCCAGATCAGGGCGACGAAATGCCGTCGCCGGAAGGCGAGCCGGCCGAGTTTGTAGAGGAACGTGGCCACGAGGGCGTACTCCCGGTCAGGTCGTGGGGTGGTTCAGGGCAGGGGTGGTCAGCCCGACGACGTGAGCGGTCGCGTCAGGTGCGTGATGCGGGGTGGTGCGGACGGGGAGTCCGGGGCGGGTCCGTGTCTTCCCGCCGCCCGGGGCTCGGGGGCCGGGGTCCGGCCGTCACGGCAGGGTTCCGGTGCTCCGGTGCTCCGGGGGCGGGCGGATCCGCGGGTGGGGGCTCGGGGGTGTCAGGTGGTGGGGACGCCGAGGGCGGGGAGGACGACGGCGTCGATGTACGAGAGGAGGAACGCCTGCGTGGGAGGCTGGTCCTCGATCAGTGCCCGGGTGGCGAAAGCGCCGATGAGCATGTGCACCACATACTCCCGGGCCGGGTTGTCGGCGCGGACCTCGCCGCGGTCGACGGCCCGCTGGAGCACGGCGCGGAACTCCGCCATCTCCGGCTCGACCAGTAGTTCCCGGAACGCCCGCAGCAGGTCCGGGTTGCTGTGGACCGCCATGAACAGGCCCCGCATCAGTGCGGAGTTCTGCTCCATGGTGCAGTCGTCCTCCCGGGCCACCAGGGCCTGGAAGTCGCCCCGCAGGGTCCCGGTGTCGATCTCACCGGGACGGCCCGGCTTGTCGTGCCGGATCGCCCGGGCCACCAGTTCCGGCTTGCCGCCCCACTGGCGGTAGAGCGTCGCCTTGCTGGACCGGGTGCGGGCCGCCACGGCGTCCATGGTGAGGGCGTCGTAGCCGACCTCGCGCAGCAGGTCGAGCACGGCCCCGTACAACTCGGCCTCGCGTTCGGGAGTGATGCGGCTGCGGCGCACTGTCGCTGCCTCGGTCATGTCACCGCCTCCTTCCGGCGTCGAGCGGAACGGAACCGTTTCGTATGCCTCGAGAGTAGCGCACCCCGGCAACGAAACGAAACGGTTTCGTACGTGTTCCGGGTCACGAGTGTCAGCTCCGCATAAGTTGCCCGGTCCCGCACCGCGGAAAAGCATGGGGACGTGAGCTACCTGCGCCTCCCCCACCTCAACGGCGACCTGCTGTGCTTCGTGTCCGAGGACGATCTCTGGCTGGCCCCGCTCGACGGACCGGGTCGCGCCTGGCGCCTCACCGTGGACCGCACCAAGGCCGGCCAACCGCGCTTCTCGCCCGACGGCACCCTCGTGGCCTACACGAGCTGGCGCAGTCTCGCCCCGGAGATCCACCTGGTGCCCACCGCAGGCGGGGAGAGCCGCCGGCTGACGTACTGGGGCAGCACGGACACCCGGGTGTGCGGCTGGAACCCGGACGGCGACATCCTCGCCGTCGCCTCCCACGGCCAGCCCTTCTCCCACTTCACCTGGGCCTACAAGGTCACCACCGGAGGCGACCCGGGCGGGCGGCTGCCCTGGGGACCGGTCACCGACATCCAGACCGCCGACCTGGACGGGGAGCGGCGCACCCTGCTGCTCACCGGCACCCCGCCGCACGAGCCGGCCGCCTGGAAGCGCTACCGGGGCGGCGCCACCGGACGCCTCTGGCTGCACGGACGGCGACTGCTGGCCGACCTGGGCGGCCACCTCGCCTGCCCCATGCTCGTCGGCGGCCGGGTCGCCTTCCTCTCCGACCACGAGGGCGTCGGCAACCTGTACTCCTGCGCCCTCGACGGATCCGACCTGCGCCGCCACACCGACCACGACGCCTGCTACGCCCGGCACGCCTCCAGCGACGGCACCCGGGTGGTCTACCAGTGCGCGGGCGACCTGTGGATCGTCGACGACCTGTCCGCGGACTCCGCACCGCGCCGGATCGACGTCCGGCTGTCCGGACCGCGCGCCGGACGGCGCCCGTACCAGGTGGCCGCCGCGCAGCACCTGGACGACCTCTCCGTCGACCGGACCGGCCGGGCGAGCGCCGTCGTCGTCCGCGGCAGCCTGTACTGGCTCACCCACCGGGACGGCCCCGCCCGCACCCTCTCCGACACCCCGGGCGTGCGGGTACGGCTGCCGGAGATGCTGGGCTCGGGCGACCGGGTCGCCTGCGTGACCGACGCCGAGGGCGAGGACGCCGTCCAGATCGCCTACCCGCCGCGCGCGACCGGCGACCGGGCACCGCGCCTGCTGGCCGCCGGCCGGCTGGGCCGGGTGCTGGAGATGGTCGCCGACCCGCAGGGCGAGCGGCTCGCCGTCGCCTCGCACGACGGCCGGCTGCTGCTGGTCTCCCTGACCGGCGAGGCGGACGCGGCCGTGGAGGCCGTGGAGGCGGCAGAGGCAGTGGAGACGGCAGACGCGGGAGCCTCGGGAACAGCGGGAACAGCGGGAGCGACGGAATCGGCGCGAACGGCGGGTGCAGGCACAGGCACGAACGCAGGCACAGGCACGAACGCGGGCGCGGGCACGAACGCGGGCGCGGGCACGAACGCGGGCGCGGGCGCGGGCACGAACGCGGGCGCGGGCACGGAGGGAACGGTCACCGAGTTGGTCCGGTCGCTCAACGGGCCGGTGCGGGACCTGGCCTTCTCCCCGGACGGCACCTGGCTCACCTGGTCCCATCCGGGCATCGGCCGCTCACTCCGGCAGATCAGGATGGCCCGGATCAAGGACGGGCTGATCGTCGACGTCACCGACGGCCGCTTCGAGGACGAGAACCCGGTGTTCACCAGGGACGGCCGCTACCTCGCCTTCCTCTCCTGGCGCGGCTTCGACCCGGTGTACGACGTGCACACCGGCGACCTGTCCTTCCCGCTCGGCTGCCGCCCCTACCTCGTACCGCTGTCCTCGGCGACCCCCTCCCCCTTCGCGCTCAGCCCCGAGGGCCGGCCCGCCGCCGGAGGCCTGGACCCGGTGCAGGGGGAGGACGAGCGCGCGAACGGTGCGGTGACCGTCGAGGTGGAGGGGTTGGCGAACCGGGTGGTGCCCTTCCCGGTGACCGCCTCCAAGTACTCGGCGCTGCGCCCGGTCGCGGGCGGCGGGCTGGTCTGGCTGCGCTGGCCGATCTCCGGAGCGCTGGGCGAGACCTTCGCCAACCCCAACGACGTGAGCGGCAGGCCGACCCTGGAGCACTTCAACCTCGTCCGGGCCAAGAAGGCGGAACTCGTCGGGGACCTGGACCGGTTCGCGGTCAGCGGCGACGGCAGCCGGCTGGTCGTGGTCGACGAGGGCGACCTGCGGGCGGTGCCCGCCACCGAGATCGGTGACAGCGACACGACCGTCTGGATCGACGTACGGCGCATCCTGCACGAGGCCCACCCCGGCACCGAGTGGCGCCAGGCCTACGAGGAGGCCGGCCGGCTCGTCCGCGGCTACTTCTGGGACCCGGGGATGTGCGGGATCGACTGGGAGGCGGTGCTCGCCCAGTACCGGCCGCTGGTCGACCGGGTCGCCTCCCCCGACGAGTTCGCCGACCTGCTCCGCGAGGTACTGGGCGAGCTGGGCACCTCGCACGCCTACGTCGCCGCGGCCCGCCGCAACGAGGGCCCGCCGCACTACCAGCGCCCGCAGGGCCTGCTGGGCGCCAACCTCGTCCGCCGGGACGGCGGCTGGACCGTCAGGCGGATCCTGTCCGGCGACTCCTCCGACTCCAAGGCCCGCTCACCGCTGGCCGGCACCGGCATCCGGGAGGGCGCCGTCCTCACCCACGTGGACGGCCGCCCGGTGGACCCGGTCGCCGGGCCGTACCCGCTGCTCGCGGGCGCCGGCGGTACGACGGTGGAGCTGACCTTCACCCCTGCGGAGGGCGGCGGCCGCTCCCGGCGCGTCGCCGTGGTCCCGCTGACCGACGAGCGGCCGCTGCGCTACCAGGACTGGGTCGCCAAACGCCGTGAGGTGGTGCGGGAGCTGAGCGGCGGCCGCTGCGGCTACCTGCACATCCCCGACATGGGCGGCTCGGGGTGGGCCCAGTTCAACCGGGACCTGCGGATGGAGATGTCCCGGCCCGCGCTGATCGTGGACGTGCGCGGCAACGCCGGCGGCCACATCAGCGAACTGGTGGTGGAGAAACTGACCCGGACCATCCTCGGCTGGGACCTCACCCGCAACGCGCAGCCGGTGTCCTACGCCTCCCACGCCCCCCGCGGACCCGTGGTCGCCCTGGCCGACGAGGCGACCAGCTCCGACGGCGACATGATCACGGCCGCTTTCAAGCTGCTGAAACTCGGTCCGGTCGTCGGCCAGCGGACCTGGGGCGGGGTCGTCGGCATGACCGGCCGGCACCGCCTGGGCGACGGCACGGTGATCACCGTGCCGATGAACGCGGCCTGGTTCGACGCCTACGGCTGGTCCGTCGAGAACCACGGCGTCACCCCCGACGTCGAGGCGCTGCGCACCCCGCTGGACTGGGCCGAGGGGCGCCACGCCCAACTGGACGACGCGGTGCAGCTCGCGCTGGAGATGCTGGAGACCAACCCGCCGGCCACTCCGCCGGACCTCCTGGGCGTGCCCGACCGTTCACGGCCGGCCCTGCCGCCCCGGCCGGCGCCGCCCCCACCGACGTCTTGACGGCCGGGGCGACGCCGGCTGGAACGGTTCGGCCGGGACGGTTCGGCCGGGACGGTTCGGCGGCGGGCGCGGCCCGACGGCCGGGGCGATGTCGGCCGGGGGCGGCTCGGCGGCGGCCGGGAGCGGTACCCGCAGCGGGCAACGGCCGCCGGCACGACGACGGGGTGCCCCGCAGCGCGGGACACCCCGTCCACACCGGCGCCGAAGCCGGGGCCGACCGGAACTACATGTCGTAGTCCTGGTCGAAACGCTCCTGCGCGTCCCGCTCCGCGTCATCCCGCTCCGGGCGGCCGCGCTGCGGCTGCTGCGGCTGCTGCGGCTGCTGCCGGGAGGAGCGCTCGCCGGCCTCCTCCCGGCCCTGGCCGAACTTCTTCTTGGCCTGCTGCTGCATCTGCTCGGCCTGGTCCTGGAACTTGTCCTTCATACCCATGTGGGTTCACTCCCGTGGTGGGTGGAATCTGGGGGCCGCGACCGTCGTCGACGGGTCGGCCGGATCGGCCGCTCCGCGTCGAACGCGGTGCGACCTCGACCAGACTCACACGGGCGATAACCCTGCGCATGTCGATCACTTACGGTGCGTGACGCGCTCCTGTTCGTCGGCGGCGCCGCCGGCACCGACCAGTCCGGTCCGCACCTGCTGCAGCCTCTCCCCGAACCGCCGCATCTCGCGCTGGCCGACGGTTCCGATCAGTCCGGGCAGGTACCCGCGCACCCCCTGCATGCCGCGCAGCCACCACTGGCCGTAGACGTGACTGGAGCGCCGCTCCACACCGGCGACGATCCGGTCCACCGCCGGGCCGAGCGGGTACGTCTTGTTGGACGGCCAGGGCAGCCGCTGCCGCAGCTCCCGCATGACCTCGTCCTGGTCGGCCCCGCGGACCATGTCGGTGTCCGTCCACGACAGGTAGCCGACGCCGACCCGGACGCCCCGGTGGCCGACCTCTGCCCGCAGGCTGTGCGCGTAGGCCTCCACGCCCGACTTGGAGGCGCAGTAGGCGGTCATCATCGGTGCCGGGGTGATGGCGGCGAGGGAGGCTATCTGGAGCAGGTAGCCCCGGCTCTCCATCAGCGCCGGCAGGAAGGCCCGGGCGGTGACCGCCGAGCCGACGAGGTTGACCTCGATCACGCGGCGCCAGGACTCCGGATCGGAGTCGGCGAACGGGCCGCCGGTCGCGACGCCCGCGTTGGCGACGACGATGTCCACCTTCCCGAACCGCTCCCTGACCTCCCGCGCGACCCGGGTCATCGCCTCGTGGTCGGTGACGTCGGCATGCCAGTGATCGCTCTCGCTGTGGAGCCGTCCGGAGACCTCCTTGAGGGCCTCCGGCTCCAGCCCGACCAGCGCGACCTTGGCGCCGCGCGCCGACAGCTTGCGTGCGAGCAGTTCACCCACGCCCCGCGCGGCCCCGGTCACGACCGCGACCTGCCCCTCCAGACCGACCTTGCTCATGCGCCCTCCCTGATCCGTGCGTCCGCCTGCTGCCCGTCCGCCCCGTGGTCGCCCGTGCCTTGCCCGTCCGACTCACGGTCGCCCGGCCCCTGCCCGTCCGACTCGTGCTCGCCCGCCGCCCGCGCGGCAGCCCGCCGCGCGCCGGTCGCCTGCGCCTTCGGCTCCGCCTCCGCTTTCGGCTCCGCCTCGGAGGGCTGCTCTTCCTCCGCGGCCGGCGCCGCCTCCGCGGGCGTTCCCCGCGCCGCGGGCGGCTCTTCCCCTGCCGGCGCCCCCTGCGCCGCGGGGGGCGGGGGCGCTTCATCCGCCGGTGACTCCTCCGCCACCGGTGGAACTTCGTCCGCCGGTGACTCCTCCGCCGTCCGCGGCTTGGGAAGGCGCGGATCGGCCGCCCGCTGCGGCGCGGTGCACGAGTCCGTCAGATACGTCGCGGTCAGCTCCCGGATCCTCCGGGTCACCAGCTCGGGCGCCTCCATGGGAGTCATGTGGCCGAGGCCCGGCAACTCGGCGACACCGAGGCAGTCCGGCAGCATGGCGGCCAACTCCCGCGCGTGCAGCGGCGGGGTGAGCCGGTCCACCGTCCCCACGATCACCGCGGCCGGCACCCTCAGCTCCCGTACCCCTCGGTCGAGGTCGAGCCCGTCGAGCACCTGCGACCAGGCGTGCCGCACGGTGCGCGGGCAGGCGTGCACGATCCGAGCGCAGGCGTCCACCGCATACGGGGCCGAGCGGCGGCCCATGGTGCCGTACCTGAGGATGCGCCGGGCCAGTGGCGTGACCGGTCCGAGCGGGGCGCGGGTGCCGAGGATCCGCCGGGTCAGCCGGGTGCGCAGCGGGCCGGGCCGAAGGGGCAGCACGGTGGACGAGGCGACCAGGTTCGAGCTGCCGGTGCTGCACAGCAGCACCGCCGCGGCGTGGTCGCGGAAGCCCTCCCGCGCCGCGGCCGCCATCACCGTCATGCCGCCCATCGAATGCCCGGCGATCACCGCGCGCTCGCCCGGGGCGAGCGTGGCCGCGAGCACGGCTTCCAGGTCGTCGGCGAGCGCGTCCGTACTGCACGCGTCGCTCGCGGGGCTGCGTCCGTGGCCGCGCTGGTCGTAGGCGATGACCCGGTGGTCCACCGCCAGGTCGCGGATCTGCGCCGCCCAGAAGGCGGTCGAGCACGTCCAGCCGTGGGAGAGCACCACGGCCGGGGCGGCGTCGGGACCGTGCACCTCCACGTGCAGCCGGGCGCCGTCGGAGGAGACGGCGGTCAGCTCGCGCCCCGGGGCGGGCGGGGCGAAGGGGCCGGTGGCGACGTGCGTCAGGCGACTCACGCGCCCACCTCCGCACCGCTCTGCGCACTGCCCGCACCGCTCTGCGCACTGCCCGCGCCGCTCTGCGCACCGCGCGAAGCGCGCGCACCGTCCGGCCCGGGGGCACCGTCCGGCCCGGGGGCAGCGTCCGGCCCGGGGGCAGCGTCCGGCCCGGGGGCAGCGTCCGAGGCGGCGCCGGCGTGCTCGACCGCGCCCGCGCCCTCACCGGCGGTGTCCGCGTCCGCGCGTGCGTCGTGCGTCGCCTCCCCGGCGCGCAGTACCCGGTACTCGGCCAGGTCCACCCGTCGCGTCGCCCGCCGGAACTCGCTGGTGGTGCCGGGCCAGACGGTGGTGTTGCGGCCGTTCTCGTCCAGGTACCAGCTGGTGCAGCCGCCGGTGTTCCACACCGTGCGCTCCATGCGCTCCTGCACCCGCCGGTTCCAGGCGTGCACCGCGCTCGGCCGGGCGTCGAGGGCGGCGCGGCCGCCGAGGACGCGGAGCTGGCGGAGGTAGTCGGCCATGTAGTTCAGCTGGGACTCGATCATGAGGATCATGGAGGAGTTGCCCAGGCCGGTGTTGGGCCCGATGATCGTCATCCAGTTGGGGAATCCGGCCGCGGAGGCACCGCGCAGGGCCTCCATCCCGTTCGTCCAGGTCTCGGCGAGGGTCCTGCCGTCGGCGCCGACGACCCGCTCGGCGATCGGCATGTCGGTGACGTGGAAGCCGGTGCCGAAGACGATCGCGTCGACCTCGGCCTCGGTGCCGTCGGCCGCCACCAGGGTGGAACCGCGGACCTCGCTCAGTCCGCCGGCGACGACGTCCACGTTGGGCTGGGCGAGCGCCGGGTAGTACGCGCTGGACAGCAGGATCCGCTTGCAGCCGATGCGGTAGTCCGGGGTGAGCTTGGCGCGCAGCTCCGGGTCCTTGATGGCGCGGGCCATGTTGCGCTTGGCGAGCTTCTCGACGAAGCCGAGTTCGTCGGGGTGCTTGGTGAAGGCCTGGACCTGCAGTTCGCGGATGCCCCACAGCAGTCCGCGGCGCAGTTGCGTGGTGAGCGGAACCTGCCGGTGCAGCCACCGCTCGGCGCCGCTGATGGGCCGGTCGACGCGGGGCATCACCCAGGCCGGGGTGCGCTGGAAGAGGGTGAGGCGGCCGACCCGGGGCTGGATGGACGGCACGATCTGGATGGCCGAGGCGCCCGTGCCGATCATCGCCACGCGCTTGCCGGTCAGGTCGTGGTCGTGGTCCCAGCGAGCGGAGTGGAAGACCTTGCCGGGGAAGGAGTCCAGGCCCGGGATGTCCGGGATCTTCGGATCGGACAGCGGTCCGGTGGCGGAGACGACGACGTCGGCGGTGAGGTCGCCGCCGGTGGTCTCGATGCGCCAGCGCAGTCGCTCGCCGTCCCAGGTCATCCGCTTCACCTCGGAGTCCAGGCGGATGTGGGGGCGCAGTCCGAAGGTGTCGGCGACGTGCTCCAGGTAGGCGCGGATGTGCTCCTGGCCGGAGAAGGTCCGCGGCCAGTCTGGGTTGGGCGCGAAGGAGAACGAGTACAGGTGGGAGGGCACGTCGCAGGCGCAGCCGGGATAGCTGTTGTCACGCCAGGTGCCGCCGACGCTGCCGGCCCGCTCCAGGACGACGAAGTCGGTGATCCCTTCGCGGCGCAGCCGCACGGCCGCTCCGAGGCCACCGAAACCGGACCCGACCACCGCCACCCGTACATGCTCGTGCTCAGCCATGCCGAAGCTCCTTCACCGTCCTGCGACGATCGACGTCCGACTCTGCCAGTAAACACTGGCGCAATGGGGAGAGTAGAGGAGCCGCGTACCGATGGGTAGGGGGCGGGCAGGGAAAGTTACCGGCGGTACAACATAGGCTTCCCCCGTGGAAGAGAAGCGTGAATACCGCATGGAGGAGCTGGCCGACCTGGCCGGCATCACGGTGCGCACCCTGCGCTTCTACCGTGAGCGCAAGCTCCTCCCGCCACCGCGCCGCGAGGGCCGCATCGCCTGGTACGACGAGCACCACCTGGCCCGCCTGCGGACGATCTCGGCGCTCCTGGAGCGGGGGCACACGCTGAGCGCCATCGGGGAGCTGACCGAGGCCTTCGAGAACGGCCGCGACATCAGCGAGATCCTCGGGCTCGCCCAGCCCTCCGAGGAGACCCCGATCCGGCTCACACCGGAGGAACTCGCGGACTACTTCGAGGGCGAGGTGACGCCGGAGAACCTGGCCGCCGCCCTGGACCTCGGCTACATCGGCGTGGACGGCGACGAGATCGTCCACGTCAGCCGCAGGCTGCTGGAGGTGTCCTCGATCCTGGTGCACGAGGGGCTGCCGCTCGCCGCGGTCATGGCGGCGGGCCGGCGGGTGCGCGAGCACGCGGACGCACTGGCCGGCCTGTTCGCCGAGCTGCTCGACACCTACGCCTCCACCACCGACGCCGAGCGCCTGCGCCCGCTGGCCAAGGCGGTCGTGGAGGCGGAGCTGTCGATGGCCCTCGACCGCCGACTGACCAAGCGGGACTAGGTCGGACTAGGCCGCGTCGAAGAACACGGTGACCGGAGCGTGGTCCGACCAGCGCTCCGCATGGCTGGCCGCCCGCTCCACGACCGCCTTGACGGCCCTCCCGGCCAGCCCGGGCGACGCGGCGGCGAGGTCGATCCGCCACCCCGTGTCGTTGTCGAACGCCCTCCCCCGGTACGACCACCAGGTGTACGGCCCCTCCACCCCCGGGTGGAGGGCACGCACGACGTCGGTGTAGCCGCCGTCCGCGGGGTCGAGGACCCGGGTCAGCCACTCCCGCTCCTCCGGCAGGAAGCCGGAGTTCTTGGTGTTGCCGCGCCAGTTCCTGAGGTCGGCCTGCTGATGGGCGATGTTCCAGTCACCGCACACCAGGACCTCCCGGCCGTCGGCCGCCGCCCGCTCCCGCAGCTCCTTGAGGTGGGCGAGGAACTCCCCCATGAAGCGGAACTTCTCGTCCTGCCGCTCGGTGCCGACCTGTCCGGAGGGCAGGTAGAGCGAGGCGACCGTGAGCCCCGGAAGGTCCGCCTCGACGTACCGGCCGGCGGCGTCGAACTCGGCGGAACCGAAGCCGACCCTGACCCGGTCGGGCTCCCGCCGGGTGTACAGGGAGACGCCCGCGCGGCCCTTGGCGGCGGCGGGGGCGTGCACCACGTGCCAGCCCTGCGGGGCCCGGACGTGCTCGGGCAACTGGTCCGGCTCGGCTCTCACCTCCTGCAGGCACAGCACGTCGGCCTGCGTGCCGGCGAGCCACTCCGCGAAGCCCTTCTTCGCGGCGGCCCGCAGCCCGTTCACGTTGACGGAGGTCACGGTCAGCACAGCACTCTCCTCGCCGCCACCGCCGGTCCGTCGCCAGGACGCGTTCTGCGAGGCCGCGGTGAGCACCAAGGCACGATACCGGCAGGCCGGACGACGTCCCGCCGCTCCTCCACAGGCCCGAGTGTCAAAATACGATGACCCGTATGAACCTCCGCCGTGTCCCCTTCGACCACCCCGACGCCCTCGAACTCAACGACGAGGTCCAGGCCGAGTACCACGTCCGCTACGGCGACGGCGGCGACGCCACCCCGCTCGCCGCGTCGGACTTCGCACCGCCGAACGGCATGTACGTGATCGCCTACGACGAGAGCGACCGGCCCGTCGCCACCGGCGGCTGGCGCACCCAGGACCGCAACGACGAGGGCTACCAGGACGGCGACGCCGAGCTGAAGCGCATGTTCGTCGTGGCGGAGATGCGCGGCCGGGGACTGGCCCGGCGGCTACTGGCCGCCCTGGAGGAGGACGCCCGCGCCTCCGGGCGCACCCGCATGGTCCTGGAGACCGGCACCAAGCAGCCGGAGGCCATCTCCCTGTACACCTCCAGCGGCTACGCGCCGTGCGTGAAGTTCGGCTACTACCGCTCCTACGAGGAGAGCCGCTGCTTCGCCAAGGCACTCTGAGTACGGCGGGGCGGGTCGGCCCCCGCCCCGCCGGCAGCACGACAGCGCGGCAGCGCGACAGCGCGGCAGCGCGACAGCGCGACAGCGCGACAGCACCGGCTCGGGAGGTCCGGGAAGCTCGGGAGGCCGGGAAGCTCGGGAGGCCGTTCCCCGTCGGCTCATCCGAAGCGGCGCACGCGCCGCCCGCCCCTGTGAACTCCGCAGCGCACTCCCGGATGCACGCCCCGGAGCGCGTACCCGGACCGGGTCGCCGGACCGGGTCGCCGGACCGGGTCGCCGGCCCGGGTCGCCGGCCCGTGGGCAGGCAGAGCACCCCCTCCCGGAACGGCACAGCACGCAGGGCCCCGGGTCATCCGACCCGAGCGTCGTCGCCCCGCCCGGCCACACCGATGACGATCTTCCCGGCGCCTCGGGTCTCGGCGAAGGCCCGCTGGGCGTCGTGCAGACGGGTCAGCGGGAAGCGGGCGGCGATCCGCGGCGCCAGTACGCCCGCCCGTGCCGCGCCGGCCAGGGTGGCGAAGTGCGCGCGGGTGTGCATGGAGGATCCGATGAGCGTGATGTTGTGCAGGTAGAGCCGGCGCAGGTCGAACTCCACGACCCTGCCGCCCACGGCCCCCGCGATCACCCAGCGCCCGTCGTCGCGCACCTCCGGCAGCAGCATCCCGAGGAACGGCCCGCCGACGACGTCGGCCACCGCGTCCACACCGTACGGGGCGAGCGCCCTCACCCGCGCCGCCAGGTCCTCCGCGTCCCGGAGCAGGACGTGCGCGGCCCCGGACTCCCGTACGGCGTCGGCGTTGGCCGGGCTGGTGACGGCCACCACCTCGGCGCCCCGGGCGGACGCCATCTGGACGAGCGCCAGCCCCACCCCTCCGGAGGCTCCGGTGACCAGCAGCAGCTCCCCCGAGCGCACCCCGGCGCGCTCCAGCATGCCCGTGGCGGTGCCGTAGGCGACCGGCAGACATGCCAGTTGCTCGTCCGTCAGGGGACTCCCGGTCATGTCGTGCACGTGATCGGCGTCCACGACCACGTACTCGGCGAACCCGCCGTCGATCTCGCTGCCCAGGAACCCGACCGGCGGTGTGTCGTCGCCGCCGTCACGGTAGAGCCCGGGGTCGACCAGCACACGCCGCCCCAGGAGTTCCGCGGGGGCCGCCGGGCCGAGGGCGCTGACCACACCCGCGACGTCGCCGCCCTGGATCCGGGGGCAGTCGATCGGCCCCAGCCAACCCGACACCGCGTTCGGGTCCTCGGGACTGCCGTAGGCCCCCTCCCGCGTCCAGATGTCGGTGTTGTTCACCGCCGCGGCGGTGACCCGGACCCGCACCTGACGGGGTCCGGGTTCCGGCACCGGCCAGTCGCTGCGGATCTCCAGCATGTCCGGGCCTCCGTGGCCCGTGAGCACAGCAGCAGTCATCAGATCGTCCACGCGGAGAACTCTATGCAGAATGCGCCGATAGCCCCACTTGCCACCAAAGACCCCTTTTCCTGACGCGGCCACCACCGCTGGTCTCCCCCGATCACGGTGCTGACCGAAGAATCCTGACAGAGGCCACTGACAGCGGCTGCGCGGTCCGGGCCGGCGTGAAGTACGCCGGGTTCGGCAACAGCTGCCGGACATGGGCCAGGATGGCTATGGAGGTGGGTTTCGAGAACGTCTGTTGCTCGGCGGCAGGAACGCTCCGAGCTTCGGCGTGAACGGACTGCCGGCAATCCGTTCGCGTGGCTTCCTACCGGCCTCGTACGGTCTGCGCATGACGAGGACAACGCCAGCGAGACCGGTGTCCGTGGAGGCCGTGTTCCCGGAGCTGGCCGCCCACCGCGGCCGGACGACCCGGCTGCACCCCAGGCCGGGGCGGCCAGGCATGCGCGACAGCCATATCGGTGGGCCGATGCTGTGGCCGGACGGCGAGCCTTGGCCGGTATGCCACGAGCCGCACCAGCGCGAGACCGAGGGGTACGCACCGGATGAGATCCGCAGGGCCCGGGCCGCAGGCGCCCGGCCGTCGAGCAGGCCGTGGCCCAGGGCCGGAACGCCCGGGGAGGAGGGACCGGTACCGTTCGTGGGGCTCGCCCAGTTCTTCCGCCGGGACATCCCGGTCCTGGCTGCCGGCCCGGACGATGCGGACCTGGCTCAGCTTTTCCGCTGCCCCTTCGCCCACGGCCCGTACCTGGAGCGCCGCTACCGCCTGGTGTGGCGTCAGGCAGCGGAGACTGAACGCGCGGAACGCTTCCTCGCCGCTGCGCCTGAAGTGCCCCTGCTGCGATGGGAGCACGAACTTCCCGAACCGTGTGTCCTGCATCCCGAAGAGGTGGACACCTATCCCTGGGCGGAGGACGGCACGCTGCCCGCCCCACTGATCGCCCGCATCGACGCATGGGACGACGCCCAGGCGACGGAGCACGGCCCCGACGCTCCCAACTACCAGGGCGACCTTTCGATCCCGCCCGGCTGGCGGGTCGGCGGCTTTCCCAGCTGGGCGTCGACGGGCCCGATGGCCGTCGACTGTGCGGCCTGCGCAACGCCGATGCGGCTGCTGCTGACGGCCGAGGGCTACGAGATGGACGGTGGTTCGCACAGCTGGGTGCCGCTGGAGGACCGCGACCCGTCGCTGCGGGGGATGGCCTCGATCCAGGGTGGTCGGTCCGTTGCCCAACCCACGAGGCTCCGCTTCGGCCGGGACCGGGACCTGCACGTTTTCACCTGTCAGGCCGACCCCGGACACCCGCCCCAATGGGTTCTCTCCTAGGGCCTTGTGCGCTTCGGTGCGACGGACTTGGCCGGCGAGCCGACCGCTGCAGGCTGCCGCTGCGCGACACGCGCAGAGCCCTGTTCCTTCAACGGCAGGGCCGAGAAACACGGCATCGACGTCTCCGACCCCGCGAAGCGGCTCGCACACGGACGCGTCGCGCAGACCGTCCTCCTCGCGCTGATGATCTGCAGCATCAACCTGCACATCCTCTTCGCCTGGCGCCAGAACACCGGCTCCCAAACAACCGGGCCATCCAGGCGATCAAGACGCTCGCCGGATCGGTGCCCCCGCCACCCGACACGGCCGACCTGCCACCGCCCGGAAAGGCGACCTCCAGACGACTGCCTGACGCCCCAGAGCAAGCCAGCAGGATGCCGCACGCGCAGGAGTTGCCCCACCGCGTCTCACGCACTCGAATCACCCCGGATCGCCACCCGGCCCCCATCGGCAACCACCCCGTGGACCCGCCCGCATTCGGACACCACCTCGAACAGACCCCGGAAACGCCGAGATCCCGCCCGATCAATCAGATCGGACGGGATCTCGTGAACTCTCCCTGAGTGAACTTAAGAACAGTCGATGCGTGGGGGGGGTTCACGAGTACGGCTCAGCGACGTACGGTGCGAGTCGGAAATCGCTTCCCGAATGGCGAGTGATCGTTTCCCGGAAACCGAGTCGTCGAGTCAGCCCTTGATCAGCGGGTCGTAAGGCTCATTCTCGGGTGTGAAGATCAGGACGAACTCTTTGCCCTCCTCGGTGGTGACCTTGCGCAGGCAGGCAAGGACCTCGGCCTAAGTGGGAAGGTCGAGGCCGAGAGCGGCTGCCGCGCGGTCCCGCCGAACCGCCAGGTCGGGCATGTCCTCCAGGTACTCGGCAGTCACCTCGGCGCTCTCCTCAGCGGTGAACGCGCGACAGTCGCGCCACCAGGGCGCGACCAGCAGAAGCCGAAGGAGTTCCGGCATGCCGATAGCAACGAGAGCGGCACCGCCTTCGGAGTCTGCGTACAGGACCGGGCGTTACTCGGCGCCGTTTCCGCAGAAGAAGTAGGTGCCCCCGGCGCCGTCGCCTGCGAAGCCTTCCAACGCCGCACCGGATGCCAGGTGGACTGCCTCGACGTGGTCGCCTCGGTCCAGGTCGAAGTCGCCCGGCCATGCCAGGAAGCCGACAGCGTCGTCGTTTTCGCGGATGGTGGTGATCAGCGGTCGCGACATGCATCGCACCGTAGCGGCAAGGGCCGACACTGCTCGCCGCCAGGGTCTGGGGAGGGGCGGCGCTCCCTTCGCCGCGCTGCGGTCACACGGCGGCCGAGTGGAGTTCCGTCAGGCGGGGCAATCGTCGGCCCAGTTCGTCCTCGTCCTCGAAGTCGAAGTTCCATTCCGGGTCCAGCTCCGGATAGCGGATGGTGAAGGCGTCGTTGGGGAGCTCCTCGCCGGTGGCTTCCTGGTGGGCGGTCCAGGCGATGCTCAGGGCCTCTTCGCACTCGATGTCGATCCCGTCTGCGGCGAAGGCGCGGACTGCGGGGAGATCGGCGAGCACGTCGGGATCGGCGATGACGCGCTCGAATGTCTCGCGGCCCTGGGTGATCAGCCAGCCGCGAAAGTAGTCGAATCCGTCGTCGGAGCATCCCCCGTTGATCACGTAGGCGGCGCCCCAGACTGGAGCTCGATAGGAGTCGGCCATCAAGCCCCAGAGGGCCTGCTGGGCGGCGACGATCTCCTGGGCCGGGCGAAGGGCGAGCAGTGTGGCCGCCCGCTCGGCGACGGCGTCACCGTTGTCCGGGGCCGGCACCTGCGAGCGGGCTTCCTCGATCAGCTTCCAGAACTGCTTGGTGTCCATGGCCGCCGAGAATGCCACCGCGCTCTGACAGAGCGGTCCAGACTTTGGAGGCGCCGCCGCTGATGTCAGTGGCAGGCAGTTGAATGAGGACCATGACTGTCCACGCGCTGGTGGCCTCGCTGCCCGACCCCGATATTCTGCTCGCCCGCTGTCGGGCACTGGCCCTGCTCGACGCCATCCTTGACGCGGACGCTCCCACCCACTCGTTCGTCTCCGACTGGCGCGAAGGCGTCGACCTGGCATTCATGGACAACGGTTCCGGTGACCAGTACGCCGTCGTGTTTGATCCGTCCGGGGTGTTCCTCTACGGCTTCGATCACGAGAGTGATGCCACTCCATGGCGAGAGTCGCCCCGCGCGCATTGGCCTGGCCTCCTCGACGGTCTGCCCCCGTCGCTCGCGCACTATCCGGCGGCACCAGAGTTCCAGTTCGACGGATTCTTCGACGCGACGGTGTGCGTGTGGCGCGAGAAGGATGCTGAGGCATGGCAGTGCGGTCAGGTCGAGTTCGGCGACGACGAGTCAGATGGGAGTGATTGGCTGTTCGCCCTTCTCACCGACGGCAGCACGGACGCGTACGTCAGCTTTGCCGAGGACTACTTTGAGCGGACCGTCGACCGTGATGCCGTAGCGACGATCCTGGCCCGGGAGCCGCTGAGCCACAGGACGGTGACCTCGTTGTCCTCCACGGCCGACTTCGAAACGGTGGCTGTGCAGGCCCGCACGCTGGGCTATGCCGTCCAGGATCACCCTGCGCCCTGATCCCATGGAGATTGCCCCCTGCTCGACGCGCGACGGCTGGCATCCGACCATTCGTCGCTGTTCCACATGGCGGGCATGGCGCCGACGGGTTCGAACCGGATCTGCGGGTCGTTGCTCTGGACCAGGCAGATCAGACGGCGGCGAAGTACGGCTGCCTGGCGGGCCTGGTCGGCGATGATGTCCAGGACGATCTGCGCCGCCCTGGGGCAGGTCGTCGCGAACCGGTCGTAGTCAGTGAAGGCGAGGACGAGTCCGGCGCCTTCGGGAGCATCGTCGTAGCTGCCGTAGCAGGCCACGTCGCCGAGGCAGTCGTTAAGCGCATCCAGGTTGTGCCCGTAGTAGTCGGGGAAGTCCAGGGCCGCGGCTACGGCACGGTGCATGTCTCGCTCCGTGTTCCATTGGCCGGCTTCCAGGTGGATCACGCGGAAGCCGCGGTCTTCGAGACGTTCGGTCGCCTGTGTGAGGAGACGCTTGCGCCAGAAGAGGGTGACGAAGGTGTTGATCATGTACTCGACGCCGGGAAGCCGAGTAGCCGTGGCGGTTGGCGCCGGATTCTGCGCCGCGTCGCTCCGGTAGGCGTCGAGCAGACGGAAGAACTCATCGACGGGAGTTGAGCCGTCGGGGGTGTTGCGCTCGATCTCGGCTGCCCAGGTGAGGGAGCTGGCGATGCCGCGATGCTCACGGAGCCAGCGGCTGAAGTCGTCTTCGGGCCAGAAGGCCCAGGGTTCGTCGATGCTGTGCACGCCGAGTGCTACCCGGTAGCCGGTGAGAATGGACTGCAGATCGTGAAGTGAGCCGCTGGGCAGCCACATGCCGGGCCGGAGACGGATCTGGTCCAGGAAGTCGTACACGTCCGTGCACTCTTGCCAGTGCTTGGCCGCGAGATCCGGGCTGTCTTCGGTCGGCATGTTCCGACTCTACGGCGTGGACAAGTGTTGTCGTCTGTGAGAGGGGTGCGAGCGCAAGGCGATCACATGCGGGTGTCCGGCCACAGGTGGGCGCCGGTGAAATGGGCGAGGCGGGCGACGGTGGCCACGTCCGGCCAGGAGCGTCCCGCGAGAAGGTCGGCCACGGCCTGTCTGTTCACTCCGGAGCCGGCGGCGGTCGCGCGCAAACTCAGGCCACGGTCGTCCAGGACCCGGGCGAGTGTGCGTGCGATGTGGCGGACCGCTTCGGCGGCCGTGTCGGTGCTCGGTTGTTCGGGCCAGGTTTCCGGATTGTCGGTCAGCTCCCGGGGGGAGCGTGCGCGGGCGCGTCCGCCGACCATGCGCGCACCATCCTGTCCGTTGAAGTCGATCAGCTGTGGAATGGCTGCTTGTCCAGCCGGTATGCATGGACCGTGATCCTTGATCCCGATACGTCCGCGAAGATCACCCGCTACCGGCCCGAGAGCGTGCCGCCTGTGTGGGCGGAGGTCGCGCCGCTGGTGCGGTCGGTCGTCGCCGCGGCCGTGACGGCTGTGCCCTATGACGTGGAGTGCCTGTTGCACGTGGTCGGCAGGCTGGCGTTGTGGGCCGAGGCGTCGGGTATTGAGCGGTCTGCGGACGCGTGGTTGCGCAACGAGGTGATCGACGCGTTTGTGCTCTCGCGGGCCGGGGAGATCGAGACCTCGTCGGTCCGGACGTACCGGACGTGGTTGCTGCGCGTTCGTGACGCCCTGGCCTGGAGCGAGCGTGGGGAGGCGCCTCCGGTCCGGATGCACGCCGAGGCGAGTCCGTACCAGCCCTACACGGCGGCCGAGTTGGCGGGACTGCGGCACTGGGCGACGCATCTGTCCCGGCAGCAGAGGACCGACGCGCTGGCGTTGCTGGGGCTGGGTGCCGGTCTGGGGCTGAAGCCGAAGGAGGTCGCGGCCAGCCGGGGCACCGATCTGCGCCAGCCAAGCACCGACGGGCCGTTGCTGCACAAGGGCGTCGAGCGGCTGGTTCCACTGGTCACCCGGGCCGCCTGGGACCCTGTTCTGGGTGAGCTGGCAGAGAGCGCGGGCGGCGGGTACTTGTTCCGGCCGGGGCGGACCGTCGAGTACGCGAAGAACCTGATCGGCTCCTGGTCGCTGATCCACCGGCCGCCGCGGGATCTGCCCGCGGTGTCGGTGGGCCGGTTGCGGGCGACGTGGATCGTCGAGCTGATGCGTGCGCATATCGATCACTATCTGATCGCCCAGGCGGCCGGACTCGCTTCCGCCGCGTCCCTGGCCCGCTGGCAGCACCTGGTGCCGCCGGTGGATGAGGTGACAGCGGCCCGGCTCCTGCGAGGCCCGGAGGGGAGGTGACCAGGCCTCGGGCCTGGCGGCATCCGGAGAAGATCAGACAGTGCCGGCCCCGGCCGGTCACCGACGCACCCGCCCGGATCCCGGACTCCAAGGTCGGTCAGCTCGACGCGCTCCTCCAGGAGTCCGGAGTTCTTGAGCTGATCGACACCGAGTTGGAAGGCCGACCGGGCCCGAAGGGGCTCCCGGTCCGGACTGTGCTGGTGGGGTTGTTGCTGGCGTTGCACTATCACCGCAGCGCCAGCCTCGCGGATGTCTGCAGAGTGCTGCTCGACGAGCTCCGGGCCCCCGCTCGGTCGTGGCTCGGCGTCCCGGACGAAAGCCCTGCCGACGACCACGCCAGGATCGCGTTCTCCCGCCGCGTCTACCGCTCCTTCGACCGTCTGACCACCGCCTTCGACCCCCTTCGCTGTGACCGGCGACGCCGACTGTCCGCCGAGGAGGCGCACGTCGTGGCAGCCGCCTGGGAGGACGGGGATGCCGAGCGCACACGCCGGCGGGAGCTGCTGCAGGAGGTCAGTGATCGTCTGGTGCTGATCACTGTCCGCCTCGCCCACCGCCGGGGCCTGTTCAAGGGCTGGCGGGGCGACATCGCCGCCGACACCACCCCGATCCCCGCCTGGCACCAGCCGCCCCGAGAACGGCGCGGCTTGGCCTCCGTCGAACTCACTGCCGGCTGGCACTACTGCGGAGGCTCCGAGGAAGGGATCTTCGGACACTCCGCCAGCCTCCTGGTCGCCTCCAGCCGACGCCACCCCACGGGGCACCCGCAGGCCGGTGAACGCGTCAGCCGCCATCCGCAACTGGCCCTCGGCCTCGTCCTGGACACCCCGGGCAAACGCATCGGCCCGAACGCGGTCCACTCCCTGGCCCGGCTGGCTCAACTCGGCTTCCCGACAGGACTGCTGGCGGCCGACCGCGCCTACACCGACCAGATCGCCGAGCACTTCGCCCAGCCGGTCCGCACCCTGGGCTACCAGCTGGTCCTCGACTACAAGCAGCAGCACCGGGGCGTTCAGGGCACCCACCAAGGCACCCTCCTCGTCGATGGCTCCCTCGCCTGCCCCGCCATGCCGGACGCCCTGGCCCGCGCGACCACAGGGCTCGACGACAGAGCCGTACGCGGCATCGACGACAACAGCGAGCTCCGCGATCTGATCGCCGCCCGGGAGCCGTACTTCCTCAAGCTCAAGCAGTCCGCGGACGAGCGGGGCGCGATCAGGCTTCAGTGCCCGGCCAGCGGGCCCTCGCCCGCCGTGTCGTGTCCCCGCTTCAACCAGGTCCATCTCGTCCCGGCACCGCGGCCGGCTGTGGTCGACCTGACCAACAAGCGGGCCACCGCCGCACACACCGCGGCCAAGCCCACCGTCCCGATCCCTCAAGCCGAGCGACTGCGTCCCCGGCCCAAGGGCGAGCTGCCGCGGATCTGCCGGAAGCCCACGGTCACCATCCGTCCCGGCGACCTCGGCAAGCTCGACAAGTTCCGCCAGGACCGGCACTACCTCCACTCCACCTGGCAGGACGCCTACCGGCCCGAGCGAGCGAACATCGAGGGCCTCAACGGCAGGGCCAAGCGCCTCGCCCACGGCCGGGTCGCGCAGACCATCCTGCTCGCGCTGATGATCTGCAGCATCAACCTGCACATCCTCTTCAGCTGGCACCAGACCACCGGAGCCCGAGCGACCGCGACCGCTCATGAAGTCGCCCCCATCGCCGGACCTGCCGCACGGCCACCCGACACGGCCGGCCTGCCTCCACCCAACGGCCCGGAGACCCGCACGACCACCTGAGACCCCGGCACCAGACACGCGGATCACGCACGCCCGTCGACAGTCCCAAAACGCCCTGCGCACCCGGACCACCCCGAAACCTCAGGCCGACGACCGCCAGGCAACCGCCTCCGCCACCGAACCCGTTCGGACAACACCTCGAACAAGCCCCAGAAACGCCGAGATCCCGCCCGATCAATCAGATCGGACGGGATCTCGTGAACTCTCCCTGAGTGAACTCAAGAACAGTCGATGCGTGGACCTGTGGGGATTTGAACCCCAGACCCCCTCGATGCGAACGAGGTGCGCTACCAGACTGCGCCACAGGCCCTTGCAACGAGTGAAACTCTAGCATCCCCGTCGGGGTGCTCGGAAATCCGTTGCGGACCGCCCGGGGAGCGGGCGTTCCAGGGTGCCTCACCAGGCGGGCAGCCCTTTCAGGCCAGGTCAGGCCGGGCCGGGGCCGAATCGGCCGGGAGTGGTGAAGGCCCGGCCCGGTGGCGGCGGCCCGGAGTGGCGGAGCCCCGGGCGGGGCGACGCCGGGCGGCGGGCCGTGGGGCCGGGTGCCCGAGCAATCGGCGATCGGGGGATCGGGGGATCGGGGGATCGGGGGATCGGGGGATCGGGGGATCGGGGGATCGGGGGATCGGACGATCGGGGGATGTGGTCGGCGGCGGGTCACTCGTTGGCCGCGCGCGGCCGTCCGTCGTCGTCGAACTGGTCGAACAGCGGTGTGCGTCCGCGCTCCCGCGCGCGGCGCGCGGAGGCCGCCCGGCGCGCGTCGGTGCGGCCCGGGCCCGGCTGGTCCTCGCCCTCACCGGAGTCGGGCTGCTGGTGCGGGTCCTGCTCGCGCGTCGCCTGCTCGTGCACGACGGGACGGTCCTGGGCCCGCTCCGGCGGGACGGCGCTGGAGCGGGCCGAACTCCACGCGTCCGGCGCGCCCAGGTCGACGTCGGACGTCGCCCGTGGCGCGACCGGCGCCGTCACGTAGGTGGGCAGGGGGACCGGTACGGGGTCCCAGTTGTCGCCCCGGCCGGGTCGGCGCTGGCGCTCGCGCTGCTGGTCGACCCACTCTGCGTGGTCGGTCTGCTCGACGAGTGCCCGCCGGTCCGCGGCCAGCGCGGACAGCCCGGCGTCCGTGTCGGGAGCCCCGGCGCCTTCGTCCGGCTCCTCTGCGTCGGTACGCGCCTCCGCGCCGGTGGACGTCCGGCGGCGGGGATGGCGCTCGCGCTCGCGCAGTCGCTGCGCCGCGACCTCGGCCCGGCGCCGGTCCATCTGGTAGGTGAAGCGGCGGTGCTCCTGGCGGCGGAGGTAGGCGATGTAGCCGCTGAGCAGCAGGGCCGGCACGCCGGGCGCCCACAGGAACGCGAGCCCGCCGACCGCGGCGACGACGGCGCCGAGCGTGAAGGCGAGGAAGAGCACCACGGTGGTGCGTCGACGGCGCGCGAGCACCTTGGACCGCTGGGCGCGCGCGGCGGCCGCCTGCGCCGCGGGGGTGCGCCGTGCGGCGGGAACGCCTCGGCGCGACGGTGCGGTGTGACGTTCGGGGGCAGGCTCGCCGGTCTCCGCGCGTTCCGGCCGGGGGCGGCGCTCCTGCGCCGGGGCACGTCCCTCGGCCTGGCCCTGAGGCCGGGTCGGGGGCATGGCGAAGGCCCGGACGTCGACCGAGTCGGTGACGGCGTCCGGGGCGTCGGCGTCCGGCTCCTCCGGTTCGTCGGAGCGCGACGCGAGGTCCTTGGCGTAACGGCGCTCCATGCCCGCCCGTCCGGACAGCAGCCGGATGGCGGTGCTGAAGCGTTCCGTCGGACGGGCCTCGTTCAGCTCGTCCTGCCTACGGAGCCACATCGGCACCAAGTAGGCGGCCCAGGCCCCGACGATGACTGCGTAGATGAGGCCGCTGCTGCTCACAACTCACACCGTAGAGGGGTCGGCGCGAGGCTATCCGCCAATTGGGACGGTGTGTCGCACGATCTGGCTGATATTCCGAGCTTTTTTTGTGACCGATGCGATCAGTAGGCCGTCAGGGTCGCGAATTCACCGCCCGAAGCCGGTCATGAAGCGGCAAAATTCGAACACTTATTCAATTTCCGAAGCTAGCCCGGATTCCCGGGCGTGTTCTGCGGATCGCGCGGCGTGCTCCGGGAGCGTGAACGCCGCCACCGGTTCAGCAGGCCTTCCGGCACTTCCTCGGCGGTCAGCGCGAAGACGAGATGGTCGCGCCAGGCACCGTCGATGTGGAGGTACCGGGGCCGGAGCCCCTCCTCGCGGAATCCGAGTTTCGCCACCACGCGGCGGCTGGGACTGTTCTCGGGTCGAATGCACACCTCGATGCGATGCAGTCCGACGGTGCGGAAGCAGTGGTCCGCGACGAGCGCCACCGCCGTCGGCATCACCCCGCGGCCGGCCACCGCCTCGTCCACCCAGTAGCCGATGTGCCCGGAGCACATGGAACCCCAGGTGATCCCGGCGACGGTCAGCTGTCCCACCAACCGCCCCTGGTACTCGATGACGAACGGCAGCATCCGGCCCGCGTTCGCCTCCCGCCTCAGGTACCTCACCATCTGGCGGTAGGTGGGCCGGTGCGCGACGGGCCCGATGGAGGAGGGCGGTGGGACCGTCGCCTCCCAGGGCCGCAGCCAGTCCCGGTTGCGCCGGTTGACCTCGCGCCAGGCCCGCTGGTCGCGCAGCCTTATCGGCCGGAGGACGACATCGCCCTCCACCAGCACGGCGGGCCACGATGGGCTGTTCAGCTCGCACCCCCACTACCGGGTCTCGGGTGGTCCCCGCCGCGGATCTGGTCGACGGCGTGCACCAGCAGCGGCCGCAGAACGGCGAGGCCGTCCTTCACACCGCCGCTCGAACCCGGGAGGTTGACGATCAGCGTCCGCCCCGCGACCCCGGCAAGTCCACGGGACAGCGCGGCGGTCGGCACCTTGTCCCGCCCGTACGCCCGCACGGCCTCGGCGATGCCCGGCACCTCGCGGTCGATCACCCTGCGGGTGGCCTCCGGAGTGCGGTCGGTGGGCGAGATGCCCGTGCCCCCGGTGGTGACGACGACGTCGTAGCCGGCCTGCACTCCCGCCCGCAACGCGGCCTCCACGGGGTCCCCGTCCGGAACGACCCGCGGCCCGTCCACGGCGAACCCGAAACCGCTCAGCCCCTCGGCGATCAGCGGACCGCCCCTGTCCTCGTAGACCCCGGCGGCGGCCCGGTTGGAAGCGGTCACCACGAGGGCGGAGTACGGCGCGGTCAGCGCCCCGCCCACCGCCGCTGCATCGCCTGTCATGCCCGGCTCCAGTCGCCCGACTTGCCGCCCGTCTTCTCCTCCACGCGCACGTCCGTGACGACCGCTCCCTTGTCGACCGCCTTGACCATGTCGATCACGGTGAGCGCCGCGACGGAGACCGCGGTGAGCGCCTCCATCTCGACACCGGTGCGGTCCGTCGTCCTCACCTCGGCCCGGATCTCCACGGCGTCGTCGACGACCCACAGGTCCAGTTTCACCCCGGACACCGACAGCGGATGGCACAGCGGAATCAGGTCGGGGGTGCGCTTGGCACCCATGATGCCCGCGATCCGCGCGGTCGCCAGGGCGTCGCCCTTGGGGACCCCCTCACCCCGCAGCAGCTCGACCACTCGTGGGGAGACGAGGACGCGCCCGGCGGCGCGGGCGGTGCGCGCGGTCACCTCCTTGCCGGATACGTCGACCATGCGGGCGGCGCCCGCCTCATCGATGTGCGTCAGTCGGTCCTGCGTACTCATACTCGTGCGGCGCTCCCGGTCCGGGCCCGTCGCGGTGCGGTGCACGGGCCTGCTGTGCGCGCCACGGTACCGCCAAGCCGGCCGGACCGGCGGCCCAGGACCGCACCGGCACCGCGCGGCACGGCAGGGGCGACGGCACGACAGGGGCGACGGCACCGCACGGCCGGCACGGGCGCGGGCGCCGCCTCAGCCGAGCAGGACGACCTCGACGTCGGTGCCGGGTTCCACGGATTCGACGTCCTCGGGGACGACGATCAGCGCGTCGGCGTGCGCCAGCGCGGCCACCAGGTGCGATCCCGCGCCGCCGACCGGGGTGACCTCGCCGTCGGCGTACGTGCCGCGCAGGAACTGCCGGCGCCCCCGAGGGGAGGTCAGCGCGCGCTCCGCGGCCAGGGACGCCGTCGTCCTGGGGCGGTGGACGTCCTGAAGGCCCATCAGGGCGCGGATCGCCGGCCGGACGAACAGTTCGAAGGAGACGTACGACGAAACGGGGTTGCCGGGCAGCGCGAGCAGCGGCGTGTGGTCGGGGCCGATCGAGCCGAAGCCCTGCGGTTTGCCCGGCTGCATGGCGAGCCGGCGGAACTCGACACCGCTGCCGGGCTCGTCCGCGTCGCCCGCGTGGGACAGCGCTTCCTTGACGACGTCGTACGCCCCCACGCTCACCCCGCCCGTGGTGACCAGCAGGTCGGCGCGGACGAGCTGGTCCTCGATGGTGGAGCGCAGTGTCTCCGCGTCGTCGGCGACGGCGCCCACCCGGTAGGCGATGGCGCCGGCGTCGCGTGCGGCGGCGGTGAGGGCGAAGCTGTTGGAGTCGTAGATCTGGCCGCTGCCGAGCTCCTCGTCGGGCGGGACGAGTTCGCTCCCGGTGGACAGCACGACCACCCGCGGACGCGGGCGCACGCGGACCGTGCCGCGTCCGATCGCGGCGAGCAGCGCGATCTGCGGGGGGCCGAGCACCGTGCCCGCTTCCAGGGCGCGGTCGCCGGCCCGGACGTCGCTGCCCTTCGCGCGGACGTGCGCACGGGCCTCGGCCGGCCGGTACACCTGCACCTGTCCGGAGGCGCTCTCGGGTGCCAGGCTGCGGGCGCGCATCCCGCTGACCGGGCCCTCGCCGAGGCCGCCGTCGGTCCACTCCACCGGAACGACCGTCTCGGCGCCCGGCGGGAGCGGCGCGCCCGTCATGATCCGCGCGGCGCGCCCGGGGCCGACCCGGAGCGGTTCGGCCTGACCGGCGGCGACGTCCCCGATCACGTCGAGGACCGCCGGGAACTCCTCGCTGGCGCCGGCCACGTCCGCGACCCGCACCGCGTACCCGTCCATCGAACTGTTGTCGAACGGGGGCAGCGACACCGGCACCCCGATGTCCTCGACCAGGACGCATCCCTGTGCGTCGAGCAACTGCAGTGCGATGGGTTCCAGGGGGCGGACGGTCGCGAGGACGTCCGCCAGGTGCTCGTCCACCGACCACAGGTCGTCCTGGCCGGCGGTGCGGGGCGCGGCGCTGCTCAACGTGGCTACATCTCCTCGGTGACGAAACGGCGGAGCCAGGTCCGGAACTCCGGGCCCAGATCTTCACGTTCGCACGCGAGTCTGACAATGGCACGCAGGTAGTCGCCGCGGTCGCCGGTGTCGTAGCGGCGGCCCCGGAAGACGACGCCGTGCACGGGGCCGCCGACCTTCTCGTCCTGCGCGAGCTGCTGGAGGGCGTCGGTGAGCTGGATCTCGCCGCCGCGGCCGGGCTCGGTCCTGCGCAGCATGCCGAAGATGCTCGGGTCGAGGACGTAGCGGCCGATGATGGCGTACCGGGACGGGGCGTCCGCCGGGTCGGGCTTCTCGACCAGGCCGGTCACCTTCACGACGTCGGGGTCCCCGGTGGCCTCCACCGCCGCGCACCCGTAGAGGTGGATCTGCTCGGGTGCGACCTCCATCAGGGCGACGACGCTTCCGCCCTGCTGCTCCTGGACCTCGACCATCCGCCGGAGCAGCGGGTCGCGCGGGTCGATGAGGTCGTCGCCGAGCAGGACGGCGAACGGCTCCTGGCCCACGTGGGGGGCCGCGCACAGCACGGCGTGGCCGAGCCCCCGCGGGTCGCCCTGGCGGACGTAGTGCATCGTCGCGAGGTCGCTCGACTCCTGGACCTTGGCGAGCCGCTCCCGGTCGCCCTTCTTCTGCAGGGCGGACTCGAGTTCGTAGTTCCGGTCGAAGTGGTCCTCGAGCGGCCTCTTGTTGCGCCCCGTGATCATGAGTACGTCGTCCAGGCCGGCCTCGACGGCCTCCTCGACGACGTACTGGATCGCCGGCTTGTCCACCACCGGGAGCATCTCCTTCGGGGTGGCCTTGGTGGCCGGCAGGAACCGGGTGCCGAGACCTGCTGCGGGGATGACAGCCTTGGAGATCCTGGGATGCGACTGCGTCATGCCCGCCACCTTATCCGGTGCTCCGGCAGGGCCTCCGCGCCCTGGACCATGATCGCTGAAACGGCAGGACGGGCGAGGACCGGGACTGCCGAGGACGGAGTGAGCGGTGAGCGGCTTGGGGCCCCCGACCGAGTCCGGCAAGCGGACGCTGCGGCGAGGCTTCCTCGCCGCGCGGAACAACTTGACGGCCACCGCGCGGCAGGAGGCGGCGGCCGCTCTGGCCCGCCGTGCGCTGGAACTGCCCGAGCTGGCGCGGGCGCACACGGTGGCGGCGTACGTCTCGGTGGGGAGCGAACCGGGCACGCCCACGCTGCTGGAAGCGCTGCGCGCGCGGGGCGTGCGCGTCCTGCTCCCGGTGCTGCTGCCGGACAACGACCTGGACTGGGCTCCGTACGACGGCCCGCGGTCCCTCACCCGGAGGCAGTACGACGGAAAGATCGCGCTGCTCGAACCGGCGGGCGAGCGGCTCGGCCCGGAGGCGGTGACCGAGGCCGACGCGGTGCTGCTGCCCGGCCTGGCGGTCGATGCGCGCGGTATGCGCCTGGGGCGTGGCGGAGGTTCGTACGACCGGGTACTGACCCGCCTGGAGCGCGCGGGCGCACATCCGGCGCTCGTGGTGCTCCTGTACGACTCAGAGGTCGTCGTGAGCCTCCCCGAGGAGGCGCACGACCGTCCGGTGCACGCCGTGGTGACGCCGTCCAGGGTGCGCCGGTTCGCGGGCTGAGGGACGCGCCGGACGGCACGGGGAGACGGGGAAGGGGGCCCGCACTCGGGTGTGCGGACCCCCTTCCCACGCCGGTCCACTCATGGCCTCACGGCGCCGCCAGCACCGCGGATTCACGGCGCCGCCAGCGCTGCTGCGGCTTCACGGAGCCACAAGCGCTGCGGCTTCACGGCTTCAGCACGAGTGTGTCGCGTGTGCTGTCGTCGACGGCCTTCTGCGAGAAGGACCAGGGCAGCAGCTCGCCGTCGGCCCACTTGCCCGTCTGGTCGGTGTAGTGGGAGCTGAAGGCGTGCCCCGAGGCACCGGTCAGGTTGATCCACTTCGACTTGTCGAGGTCATCGAGGTTGACCACCATCCGCATCGAGGGCACCCAGACGACCCCGTAGCCGCCTGCGGCGTTCCAGCCGGTGGCGTCGACGGCCGCCTCGCCGCCACCGAGCTTCCACGGGCCGCGGTTGAGGACGTACCGCAGGGCGGAGGGGCCTTCGGTGCCCAGCGTCTGGTTCTTCAGGAACAGGCGGTGCAGCCTGCCCCAGCTCCAGGTGTCGATGTCCTTGCCGAGCTTGGCGGTCAGCTCCCAGCGGGCGTCGATCAGAGCGCGCTTGAACAGCTCGTCGCGGTTGTGCGCCGCCGGGCGGGTGCCCGTCCTGGGAGTCGTCCACCAGTCGCTGTCCGGCTTGTCCATCAGCTTGCGCACCACCTCGAACCACCGGTCGCCGCCGTCCGGCTGCGCCTGGTCGGCGTCGCGGCTGCCGCACTCGCGCACCTTCTCCGTGTCGTCGACGGGGCCGGTGGTGTCGGCCGGGTCGACCCACAGGCACTGTCCCTCGACCCTCAGTTCCTTGGGCAGCTTGTTGCCGAACGCCAGCTTGAGGATGTTGCGCCAGACGGCGTTGAAGTAGGCGGCCGCGGCCGAGTCGGCGTCCTGGGTGTAGTCCCAGCCCTCCAGCAGCTTCTGCGCGCGGCGGACGTCGGGGTCACCTATGTCGATCTTCAGGAGCGTGGGCACCAGCAGCTTCGCGATCTCGCTGCTGTTGTCCAGCTGCATCTGCCGCATGTCCTCGGTCGAGATCTTGCCGTTGCCCTTGATCTTCTGCTGGATCAGGTCGTTGATCCGCTGGCTGCGGGTGCCGTAGCTCCAGTCGGTGGTGAGCGTGTAGGGGTACGCGTCCTTGTCGATCACGGCCTGGTTGGCGGTGACGATGTAACCGCGCTCGGGGTTGTACTCGTAGGGCAGTTCGTCGAAGTCGATGTAGCCGGTCCAGCGGTACTTGGAGTTCCAGCCCGGCGCGGGCACCGAGCCGTCGTCGCCCTTCGTGCGCGTGGGGATCTTCCCGGGGAGCGTGTAGCCGATGTTGTTCTCGGTGTCGGCGTAGATCAGGTTCTGCGAGGGGACGTCGAACAGTTTGGCCGCGGCCCGGAAGTCCTTCCAGTCCGTCGCCCTGTCCATCGCGAAGACGGCGTCCATGCTGGTGCCCGGGTCCAGTGCGGTCCACCGCAGGGCTATGCCGTAGCCGTCGCCGCGGTCGGGTGCCGAGGTGGTGACGGTGGCCTTCTTGCCGACCTGCACCAGTTCGTCGTCGCGGTCGGACAGCAGGGGCATGCCGTCCTCGGTCTGGCGGACGACGATCTGCTTGGCCTTGCCTCCGGCGACCTCGATCGTCTCCCGGCGCGTGGTGAAGGGGACGACCTTGCCGTCGTACAGGTAGCCGTCGCCGGTGAGCTTCTCCAGGTAGAGGTCGGTGACGTCGACTCCGGAGTTCGTCATGCCCCAGGCGATGTGCTGGTTGTGGCCGATCACGACGCCGGGCATGCCGGCGAAGGTGTAGCCGGTGACGTCGAAGGGGCACGCGTCGGAGACGCTGCGGCAGTGCAGGCCCATCTGGTACCAGACGGAGGGCAGCGCGGGCGACAGGTGCGGGTCGTTGGCCAGCAGCGGCTTGCCGGTGATGGTGTGCTGCCCGCCGACCACCCAGGAGTTGGAGCCGATCCCGTGGCCGTTCACCCCGACCGCCGTCGGGACGTCGTCCAGGACGTCGTAGAGCCCCGCCAGCTGACTCTGCAGGGCGGCGGAGGCGTCGGAGGTGTCCGTCGTCCCGCCGTCCGCGGCCGTGCCCGAGCCGCTCGCACCGGCGGCCGGCTTGAACGTCCCGGTCGCCTCGTCGTACCCGCCCTCCCGCACGATCGGCTTGTTGCGGTCGTAGGGGTACGCGGGGTACAGGTCGGCGATCTGCTTCGGGCCGAGCCTGCTGGTCATGAGGGCGCGGTCGATCTCGTCCTGCATGTTGCCGCGCAGGTCCCAGGCCATCGCCTTGAGCCAGGCGATGGAGTCGACCGGGGTCCACGGGGCGGGCTTGTAGTCGTTGACGAAGCCCAGGGCCGCGTACTCCAGGGAGATGTCCTTGCCGTCCTTGCCCTCGAGGTAGGCGTTGACTCCCTTGGCGTAGGCGTCGAGGTACTTCTTGGTGGAGGCCGACAGTTCGGTGTCGTACTCCTTCTTGGCGACGCGGTCCCAGCCGAGGGTGCGCAGGAACGCGTCGTTGTCGACCTGGCCCTCGCCGAACATCTCCGACAGGCGCCCGGAGGTGAGGTGGCGGCGCACGTCCATCTCGTAGAACCGGTCCTGCGCCTGGACGTATCCCTGCGCCATGAACAGGTCCGCGTCGGAGGAGGCGTAGATCTGCGGGATGCCGTAGCCGTCGCGCCTCACCTCGACCGGGCCCGACAGCCCGTCGAGGGTGAGGGAGCCCTTTGTCTGGGGGAAGGAAGCGCGGACGGTACTGACGGACCAGTACGACCCGTAGGCCACGCCACCGATGAGGGCCAGCACCAGCACGAGCACGATGAGACGGGCTTTGCGCCCCTTCTTCCTGCCTGACTTGCCGGGCTTGTCACCCGTTGTGGCGGTGGTGTTGGGGGGCATCGCTGTCCTTGCTGTCCTAACGCGAGCGGCAGGCGGTCCTGGAGTGCTGGAGCAACCATAGGCGCAGGGTCCGGTGGCACTTGACGCGGAGTCGTGAACCGGAGCGGGCGGATGTTCGATCCCACCTCGGCGAGCGTCAAGAAATCGTCAAGAGTTAGGTAAGGTAATGAAGTAGTTTCGTGTGGTGCGCGCCGTGTTGTGGAGAGATGGGTGTGCGCGGTGCGCAGGGTGCGCACGGGCACCCACCGCACGTACCGACCGCGAACACCCACGGAACGCGGACGGAACGCGCAGCACTCGCGGCACGCAGAACACTACAGAGCACACACAGCACACACAGCACGCACGGAAACAGACAGCACGCACAGCACGCGCAGCGCACAGACGGCATGTGCGGCACGCAGAGCACGCAGAGCACGTAGAACACGCAGAGCACGTAGAACACGTAAGACACGCAGAGCGCGCACGGTGTGCGCGGCACGCACGGCGCGCTCGCAGGCGAAGGGAACCGCCACTGACTGTCCACCATCTCAACCAGCTCCTGCTCGCCAGCTCGCTGGTCCTGCTCGTCGCCGTGGCGGCGGTGCGGGTCTCCTCGCGCAGCGGGCTCCCCAGCCTGCTCGTGTACCTGGGCATCGGCGTGCTCATGGGCCAGGACGGCATCGGCGACATCCACTTCGACAACGCCGAACTGACCCAGGTCATCGGCTACGCCGCCCTTGTCGTGATCCTCACCGAGGGCGGCCTCGGCACGAAGTGGACGGAGATCAGGCCGGCCCTGCCCGCCGCCTCCACGCTGGCGCTGGCGGGCGTCGCGACGAGTGTGGGCATCACGGCGGCGAGCGCCCACTACCTGATCGGGCTCGAGTGGCGGCACGCGCTCATCATCGGCGCGGTCGTCTCGTCGACCGATGCGGCGGCGGTGTTCTCGGTGCTGCGGAAGATCCCGCTGCCGGCGCGCGTGACGGGCACGCTGGAGGCCGAGTCGGGGTTCAACGACGCACCCGTGGTCATCCTCGTGGTCGCCTTCTCCACCGCCGGCCCGGTCGAGCACTGGTACGTCCTGCTGGGCGAGATAGCGCTTGAGTTGGCCATCGGCGCGGCGGTGGGCCTGGCCGTCGGCTGGCTGGGCTCCTGGGGGCTGCGGCACGTGGCGCTGCCCGCCTCCGGCCTGTATCCGATCGCCGTCATGGCCATCGCGGTCACGGCCTACGCCGGCGGCGCCCTGGCGCACGGCAGCGGCTTCCTCGCCGTCTACCTGGCCTCGATGGTGATGGGCAACGCCAAGCTGCCGCACTGGCCGGCGACGCGCGGGTTCGCCGACGGGCTCGGCTGGATCGCCCAGATCGGCATGTTCGTCCTGCTCGGCCTGCTGGTCACACCGCACGAGCTGGGAGCCGACGTGGGCCCGGCGCTCCTGATCGGGCTCGTACTGACGATGGTGGCGCGCCCGGTGAGCGTCGCGCTCTGCCTGCTGCCGTTCCGGGTGCCCTGGCGGGAGCAGGCACTCATGTCCTGGGCGGGGCTGCGCGGAGCCGTGCCCATCATCCTGGCGACGATCCCGATGGTGAACGGCGTCGTCGGCAGCCGCCACATCTTCAACATCGTGTTCGTCCTGGTCGTCGCCTACACGCTGGTCCAGGGACCGACCCTGCCCTGGCTGGCCCGCAGGCTCCGGTTGGGCGAGGAGCAGGAGGCGGCCGACCTCGGCATCGAGTCAGCCCCGCTGGAGCGGCTGCGCGGCCACCTGCTGTCCGTCGCCATTCCGGCCGGGTCGCGGATGCACGGCGTCGAGGTCAACGAGCTGCGGCTGCCCGCCGGGGCCGCGGTCACCCTCGTCGTCCGGGACGGGACGTCGTTCGTGCCGCTGCCGACGACTGCGCTCCGCCGCGGGGACGAGCTGCTGGTCGTCGCCACCGACCCGGTGCGCGACGCCGCGGAGCAGCGCCTTCGCGCCGTGGGTCGCGGCGGCAAGCTCGCCGGCTGGCTGGGCACGGGTGGAGCCGGCGCGGGTGGAGCCGGCCCGCACGGAGCCGGCGCGGGACGCTGACGGAGCGAAGGGGTCTTCGACTGCTGGTCTTCGAAGTCGGGTGTGTGCGGTTGTGGGGGTGCAGCGGGGTTCGCTTGGTGGAGTGCGTCTCGTACTGTTCACACCACGGCGAATCGCAGGGGAACCAGTGCCATGGTGGGCGTTTTCACAGGAACACCGGGAGATTCCCCCTGTACGATGAAGGCGCACTTTGATCGAACCAACTCTGCCTGACGCAGAGCTGGCGCGACCGTATGGCGGCCGGGGCGCCCCCACCGTGGGCACCGGCATCTACCGCAGTCCGCGCAAGAGGACAGCTCTCGGCGACCGCGCCCCTTACGAGGGGGCCGCGCTACCAGGCGGCGGAAAGGCACGGACCGTGGCATCCACGGTCACCACCCGACCGGAGAACTCGCCGGCCACCGCACGCCCCGGCTACGGACGGCTGCTGCGCACCCGCGGCGTCTGGACGTTCCTGCTCCCCGGTTTCGCGGCACGCCAGCCCTTCGCGATGCTGACGATCTCCATCGTGCTGCTGGTGCAGCACACCACCGGCTCGTACGGGATCGCCGGCGCGGTCGCGGCCGCCACCGGCGTCTCCATGGCGCTCTTCGCGCCCTACAGCGGGCGTCTCTCCGACCGCTACGGGCAGCGCGCAGTGCTGCTGCCCGGCGTGTCCGTACACGCGCTGTCGGGGCTCGCACTGACCGCGCTCGCCCTCGCCCACGCGCCCCTGTGGGCGCTGTTCGCGGCGGCCGTACCCACGGGCGCCTCGGTTCCGCAGGTCGGCCCCATGGTGCGGGCCCGCTGGGGCGTGAAGCTGAAGGGCTCGCCGCTGATGACGACGGCGGCGGCCTTCGAGTCCGTCACGGACGAGCTGACGTTCGTCGTCGGGCCGCTCCTGGCGACCGCGCTGTGCACGGCGGTGACGCCGGCCGCGGGTCTGCTGGCGGAGGCCGCACTCACCCTGGTGGGCGGTCTGCTGTTCGCCGCGCAGAAGCGCACGCAGCCGGCAGTGGTGCACGCCGGCACCCGAACGCACGTGGAGCACTCCTCCGCGCTGCGCGTGCCCGGGGTGCGAGTGCTGATCGTGGTATTCCTCGGCATCGGTTCCGTCTTCGGCGGCATGCAGGTGTCGCTGGCCGCGTTCACCGAGTCGATCGGCAACCCGGGCCTGAACGGCGTGCTCTACGGGGTCTTCGCCGCCGGCAACATGCTCTCCGGCGTCGCCTGCGGCGCGATCGCCTGGAAGGCCGCACCGCAGCAGCGTCTCGTCGTCGGCTACACGGCGCTCGCGCTGACCGCTTCCTCGCTGTGGACCGCTCACTCGGCACTCCTGCTCGCCGGTCTCGGCCTGCTGGTCGGCATGTGCATCGCACCCGCCCTGGTCACCGGCTACACGCTGGTCGAGGGACTGGTCCCGGCCGGGGCGCGCACCGAGGCGTTCACCTGGCTGACCGGCGCGGTGGCGCTCGGCCAGGCAGGCGCGGTCACGGTCGCCGGCCAGTTGGAGGACCGGTTCCGGGACGGCGCCGGATTCCTGGTGCCGATGGCCGGCACCGCCCTGGCCCTGGCCACCCTGATCGCGCTGCGCTCGAGGCTGGCAGGACGGTCCGGCGGCCGCACCGTCGCACGTGGCGTCGGTCACCGGGTGCCGTTGGCAGTGGACTGATCCCACGGAATACGTCACTATGGACCGTCGTTAGCACTCATCGAGTGAGAGTGCCAGGAGGAAGACAGTGCCGACCTACCAGTACCAGTGCACCGAGTGCGGCGAGGGCCTCGAGGCGGTGCAGAAGTTCACCGACGACGCCCTGACCGAGTGCCCCCGCTGCGACGGCCGCCTGAAGAAGGTGTTCTCCGCGGTCGGCATTGTGTTCAAGGGATCCGGTTTCTACCGCAACGACAGCCGGGGCTCCTCGTCGAGCAGCTCGCCTGCGTCGTCGAAGGCGTCGGCGTCCTCCTCGGAGTCCTCGTCGGGGTCCGCCTCCGGTTCCGCTTCGGGGTCCGAGGCCAAGTCCTCCGGCACGAAGTCCTCCGACGCGAAGTCGTCGGGCTCCAGCACCTCGGCGGGCACCACCGCCGCCTGAGCACTGTCACCCGGCCCTGCCGTCGTGCGACGGCAGGGCCGTCGGCGTACCCGGAGCCCGGGCACCGGTGCTCCGCGGCAGGCCGTCGGTGACCCGGCGCGGGCGGCCCACCGCCGGAGGCCCACCGCCGGAGGCCTGGCTCGGCGGCCTGTGGAGCGGGGCACCGACGGCGGCCGGGAGCATGACACCGGCAGCCCGAAACCGGACACCGGCGGTCCGTAACGCAAGCCGTCGGCGGTCCAAAGGAGCAGGCCGTCCCCGGTCCGAGGCGCAAGCCCTCGGCGGTCCAAGGCGCAAGCCCTCGAAACCCCGGGGCGCAGGCCGTCACGTCCACCGGGCGCAGGCCGTCACCGGTCCGAACACCGGTCATCGGCGCCGGACCGCACCGGCTACTGTGCGGGGCATGGTGAACGCAGAGATCGGTGTAATCGGCGGTTCCGGGTTCTACTCGTTCCTCGACGACGTGACCGAGATACAGGTGGACACGCCCTACGGGCCGCCCAGCGACTCCCTGTTCCTCGGCGAGATCGCCGGGCGGCGGGTCGCGTTCCTGCCCCGGCACGGCCGCGGCCACCATCTGCCGCCGCACCGGATCAACTACCGGGCCAATCTGTGGGCGCTGCGCTCGGTCGGGGTGCGCCAGGTCCTCGGGCCCTGCGCGGTGGGCGGACTGCGCCCCGAGTACGGACCGGGCACGCTGCTCGTGCCCGATCAGATGGTCGACCGCACGAAGTCCCGGGCGGGCACGTATTTCGACGGGCTGGAGCTGCCCGGCGGCGCGACACCGAACGTGGTGCACGTGTCGCTCGCGGATCCCTACTGCCCGGCCGGCCGTACCGCCGCGCTCAAGGCCGCCCGCGGGCGGGACTGGGAGCCGGTGGACGGCGGGACCCTCGTCGTGGTGGAGGGGCCGCGTTTCTCGACGCGTGCCGAATCGTTGTGGCACCAGGCGCAGGGCTGGTCCGTGGTGGGCATGACCGGTCACCCCGAGGCCGCACTCGCCCGGGAGCTGGAGCTGTGCTACACGTCGCTGACACTGGTGACGGACCTGGACGCGGGCGCGGAGACCGGGGAGGGCGTCTCGCACGACGAGGTGCTGCGGGTGTTCGCGGCCAACGTGGACCGGCTGCGCGGGGTGCTGTTCGACGCGGTGGCGGGGCTTCCGGCGAACGGGGAGCGCGACTGCCTGTGCACGCGGGCACTCGGCGGGATGGACCCCGGCTTCCCGCTGCCGTGACACGAGTGGTGCTGTAGGTAGGGGCGTACGGGGGTGCGCCGGGGGTGTGCGGGGATGTTCGGGGGCGCGGAGCGTGTGCGCACAGGACGGGGCAGGGCGGGCACGGCGGAGCGGAGGTCCTCCTTCGGGTGAGGCAGTTCTCCACAAGCCGTGAGTGGTCCACCGGCCCCGGCGGGCTGCGGCGCAAGGCCTCATCGTGGGCTTTGCCAGCCGATCCCTCACCGTAGGTGGTGATCCTCCGTGCCCCAGCCACAACCCCAGCCCCAGCCACAGCCACAGCCCCGATCCCAGCCCCTTGTCGAGCCCTTCCCTCCCCCGCGGCCTTCCCCCTCGCAGGCCGCCTCCCTCCCCTTCCCACCCGGCCCGGACATCCCGCCCACGTACGGGATTCCGCAACCGGACACCCCGCCCACATGCGAGGTTCCGCAATTCGACCCGGTACGGGTCCGCGGCGGGCACCACCTCTTGCAGCGACTGCTCCGGCACCGCCGGCGTGCGGTCGCCCTCGGACTCGCCGTCACCGCCACCGCGCTCGTCGCGGCCGGTCCGCGCTCGGAACGCACCCGAGGGCTCCCCGACGGGCCGGCATCGGTTCCGGCGGCCGAGTCGAGCGGAGGTCCGCCGGCACCGGATCGGCCGCACCGCGATCGGGTGGTGACGGCGCCGGTGCGGATCTCCGACGCCGCCACCGTGCGACTGCTGCGGCCGGGGGACCGGGTCGACGTCATCGCCGTCGCGGCAACCACGACCAGCAGTGACGGCCGCAACGACCGCTACGGCGGTGACGACCGCTACGGCGGTGACGGCATCGGCGGTGACGGGGCTGACGCCCGGGTGGTGGCGCGCTGCGCCCCGGTGACCAAGGTGCCGGAGCCGGTGGACGACGCGGCGGGCGGCGGGGCCCTGCTCGTGCTGTCGGTACCGGGAGCGACCGCGCTGCGTCTGGTGGCGGCGAGTGCTACGGCCCGACTGGCGGTGACCCTGTGCTGACCCGAGCGGTGAAAGTTACGCCATCTCTTGTCAAGTCGCTCGATGGAGTCACGCAATTGGACAGAGCGGCGGCGCTCTGACGTAGGTTGCGGAGCGTTCTGTTCCACAATCCGTACGCACGAAAAGAGGCACCGAGGTGAGCGAGAAGAAGGAGCCGGGCGTCTGGGACGGCTTCAAAGCCTTCCTGATGCGCGGGAACGTCGTCGATCTGGCGGTCGCGGTGGTCATCGGCGCCGCCTTCACCAACATCGTCAACTCGGTGGTGAAGGGGATCATCAACCCGCTGGTCGGGTCGATCGGCACCCAGAACCTCGACAGCTACAGCTCGTGTCTGAGCTCGAGCTGCGAGGGCGACAAGGGCATCCAGATCATGTGGGGCTCCGTCCTGGGCGCCATGCTGAGCTTCCTGATCACAGCCGCGGTGGTCTACTTCCTGATGGTCCTGCCGATGGCCAAGTACCTGGCGCGGCAGGCGGCCCGCAAGGCGAAGCCGGAGGAGCCGAAGGTCGTCGAGGTGACCGAGCTGCAGGTGCTGCAGGAGATCCGCGACGCGATGGTGTCGCAGCGCGGCGCCAGCGACTCCGAGTCGTACCAGGCCAAGTCCTAGCGGCCCTCGGCCGGTTCCTGCGGGCCGTGCCACGCCGGGCCGGGCGGGCTCACAGGTGGTGGGGCGGCTTCTCGTCGAGGAAACGCTTCAGGTCGGCCGCGCTGTCGCCGCGCGGCCGCTCGCCCCAGCCCCCGTCGGAGTCGTCGGAGGACTGCTGGTCGAGCGGGTCGTCGAAGACCAGCGCGGTCTTCGGCTCGCGCGGCTCGGGGGCGGAAGCGGTACTCATGCCCCCAGGGTACGGCCCCCGCTGCCCCTGCCGTAGGCGGCGGCCCCCACACTCCGGCCGCCCCGCTGCCGCGCCGGCATCGGCAGCGCCGGCATCGGCAGCGGCGGCGCTCCCGGCCGGCATCTGCTGTGCTGGGGGACATGACGACCAGACCAACTCCGTCACCCGCCCCCTCCCCGGGCGCGCCGAACGGGCGAGGACCCCTGCGCAGACTGACCGCCCGGGGGCGGGACGAGGCCCACCGGGCCGCCTCTCCGCTGGAGCTCTTCTTCGACCTGTGCTTCGTCGTGGCGGTCGCGCAGGCAGGCGTCGGACTGGTGCACGCCGTGGCCGACGCCCAGGCGGGTGAGGGCATCCTCAACTACGCGATGCAGTTCTTCGCCATCTGGTGGGCCTGGATGAACTTCAGCTGGTTCGCCTCGGCATACGACAACGACGACGTCCTCTACCGGGTCGTCACCCTCGTCCAGGTGGCAGGCGTCCTCGTACTCGCCGCCGGCGTCTCACTGGCCTTCGACAGCCGTGACTTCACCGTCGTCTGGCTCGGTTACGTGATCATGCGGCTGGCGATGGCGTCGCAGTGGCTGCGCGCCGCCCGATCGGCAAAGGGCGCCGAACGGACCACGGCACTGCGTTACGCGGGAGGCATTCTGCTCTGCCAGGTCGGCTGGCTGGGCCTGGTGGTGCTGCCGGAGCCGGCCCGCCCGTGGGTGTTCCTGGTGATGGCGGTCGCGGAACTGTGCGTACCGGTGTACGCGGAGAGGAAGCACCCGACTTCCTGGCACCCCCGCCACATCGCCGAACGCTACGGGCTGTTCACCATCATCGTCCTCGGCGAGACGATCGCCGCCGCCACGGTCGCCGTGAAGACGGCCGTGGACGAGCACGACGCACTCGGCGATCTGCTGCCGATCGCGGCGGGTGGTCTGCTCATCGTGTTCTCGGCCTGGTGGATCTACTTCGCCGTACCCGTCCACGGGCATCTGCGCTCCAACCGGCAGGCCTTCCTGTGGGGCTACGGCCACTACTTCATCCTGTCCTCCGCCGCAGCGATCGGGGCGGGCCTGGAGGTCGCGGTCGAACAGGCCGTCGGCACCAGCCATCTGTCGGCCCTGTCGGCCTCGGCAGCGGTCACCCTGCCGACCGCGCTCTACCTGATCGCGGTCTGGACGATGCACTCCCGCCACTTCAAGATCGGAATCTCCCAGCAACTGGTTCTTCCGGTGACCGCACTGCTCGTCATCTGCTGCACCTTCCTCGGCGACCTCGCGGTCCCGGCAGCGGGCCTGGTGTGCGCGCTGGCGGTGACGGCGGGCGAGACGCTGACGGCGCGCACAACGGGCGGCGCGTACGGGATCGGGCCGGCCGCTCCGGCGGGCTGACACGGCGCGCCCGGCGCCGGACCGGATCGGAGGGAGCGACACTGGCTGCCATGGCAGTTGACGCACTGACGGACGTCCGGGGCATGCGGGTCGGGCACGCGACGCACACCGGCGGCGGTCGGCTCACCGGCACCACCGTCGTCCTCGCGCCGGAGGGCGGCGCCGTCGCCGCCGTGGACGTCCGCGGGGGCGGTCCCGGCACCAAGGAGACCGACGCGCTCGATCCCCGCAACCTGGTCCGGACGGTCGAGGCGGTCGTCCTGACCGGGGGCAGCGCCTACGGGCTCGACGCGGCGTCGGGGGTGATGGCCTGGCTGGAGGAGCAGCACCGCGGGGTGCGGGTGGGCGCGGACCCCGCGCACGTCGTACCGGTGGTACCCGCCGCCTGCGTCTTCGACCTCGGGCGGGGCGGCGACTTCCGTGCCAGGCCGGACGCGGTGAGCGGCCGGGAAGCCGTCGAGGACGCGGCGGCGAGCCCACCCGGCGGCGCGGTGCCGGAGGGCTGTGTGGGCGCCGGCACGGGGGCCGTGGTCGGTGCGCTGAAGGGCGGGGTGGGCACCGCGAGCGCCGCCCTCGGCTCGGGCGTCACGGTGGCGGCGCTGGTCGTGGCCAACGCCGTGGGATCGGTGGTGGAACCGGAGACGGGCGCCCTGTACGGGGAGCTGTGCCAGGGACGTGTGCGGTACCCGGAGGAAGACGTCCATGAGGCGGCGCGGCGGCGGCTGGACGAGGCCGCACGGCAGAACGCCCCCTCACCCCTCAACACCACCCTCGCCGTGGTCGCCACGGACGCGGACTTGTCCAAGGCCCAGTGCCGGAAGCTGGCCGGCACGGCGCACGACGGCATCGCCCGCGCCGTGCGGCCGGTGCATCTGCTGAACGACGGCGACACCGTGTTCGCGCTGGCGACCGGAGCCCGCAGGCTGGACACCGACGATCCGCTCGCGTTGAACGGGATCCTGGCGGCCGGCGCGGACGTGGTGACCCGGGCGATCGTGCGGGCCGTAAGGGCCGCCGAGTCCGTCCGGGGGCCGGGCGGGGTGTGGCCGTCGTACGGAGAGCTGTACGGGGCGCCCGGAAGACGGTGAGCGCCGCCGGGAAGGCCGCGCGCCGCCGGCCGGGGAGTCAGCGTCCGCCGGCTGGGGAGTGCACCCGGCCGCACGAGCGGGCCCTTCGCCCACCGGTCCTCCGCCGTGGGAGAGCCCGACCGCGCGGGTACTCCCGAATTCCCGGCGCTCGTTTCCCGGTTCCCGGGCGGGATGTCCGACCGAGGGGCTACGGTATGCACCCACAAGGTGACATGCAGCAACGCCGGGAGATGCCTTGAGCGTTCCGTACGAGAGCGAAGCGTACGAACAACCCGAGTCGCCCGAGTCTCCGGAGGAGCATCTGGCGCGGCTCCTCGGGCGCGCGCTGAACTCCTTCGAACTGCCCGACGCCACCCTGCGGCGGCTCGATAGCGCCCTGGCTCACGACAGCGCGCTGCAGTCCGCGCACCACAGTGCGGGGCTGCACCGGGAGACATACCGGCACACGTGGCTGCTGGCCGACGGATCGGCGCTCACCCTGTGGGAGCTCGTCCACAACGCGTCCCCCGGCAGTGCACCGGAGCACGAGGTGTACACCGACGAGAACGGTCTGCACGCGGCCCGGTCCCGGCTGTTCCCGCCACCGGACACACCCGACTTCGACCTGCCGGATCTGGTGGAGCAGTGTCCGGTCCCGGAGCCCCGGAGCGCCTACGTGCCGGACGAGTCGGCAGACCACGCGCGCCGGGTACTGCGGCGTGCGGAGAATCCGGACCGGCCGGGTGGGGACACGGCCGCGCAGCTCGCCACCGCGTCCGCACACCGGATCAGCCAGGCTTTCGGGCACCCCTGCCGCGTCGGGCGGGTCGGTCGGGCGGGGTTGTGCTTCTCGCTGTACGAGCACGCCTTCCTGCTCCGCGACGGGCAGGAGGTGTCGCTCTGGGAGGTCGAGCACACGGCCACCCCGGACGGGCGTCACATGTGCGAGGTCTACGCGACGGAGCAGGCGGCGCGCGATGCGATGGAACGGCGGGCCGGGCGGGTCTCCTGAACCGGGCGCGTGCGGGCGCGTGCCGGCGGGGCAGGTACCGGCGCGCGCCCGGGAGCGGACGCGTCGAGCCGCTCGCCCGTCCGTCCCCTGGCGGGACGCCGCGCGGGACCGCGGTTCGGACCCGGCCGCGAGCCGCGAGCACCGAGCCGCGCGGCCAGCAGCCCCCAGCCAGCGACCGGCGACCAGCGACGAGCGACCGGCGACCAGCGACCAGCGACCAGCGACCAGCGACCGGCGACCGGGCAGCATCCCCGGCACCGTCGAGAGGCGTGAAGTCGAGGGTCCGGCGGCTCGGCGTCCCACACGGTGGCCGAGGTGCCGCGGCTCACCGCGGCGGCCCGGCCGGAGTGAACCGCTCCCAGTCGAAGTCCCGCAGTGCACGCAGGTTCCGCAGGGCCGGCTCCGCCGGCCCTGCGCCTCCGGACGATCCGGCATCGTCCACCGCCCAGCACTCCACGGCCACACGCACCGCCGCGCTCGCGGCCGCGGCGGCGAAGCGGAACTCCGGTGCCGCGGCCAGCCGGGCTGCGGCCTCGGCGTCACCGCCGACCGTACGCCGGGCAATCGCCTCCGCCAGGGCCTGCTCGGAGGCGTGGCAGACCTCGGCCCACACCCGCCGGAGGGCGGGGCCTGCGGTAGCCATGCGGATCAGAGTGCGTACCCACTCCCAGGAGGCCGCCGAGACCTTCCTGCCGGGCACCAGCGTCTGCTGCGCGGCGTGCCGCAACGCGTCCGGCACGTTCAGCTCCTGCGGTGCCTCCAGGACCGCTTCGGTCCAGCGCCGGGCGCCGGCCGCGTAGAGCGGGGCGACGGCCTCCTCCTTGGTCGCGAAGTAGCGGTAGAAGGTGCGTGGTGCGACGCCTGCGGCCTGCGCGATGTCCTCCGCCCGGGTGGCCCGCAGCCCGCGGGTGGCGAAAAGGTGCGCTGCCGCTCGGGCGATCGCCATCCGGGTCTCCGCCTTGCGCCGCTCGGTCAGCGACAGCGCGGTCGGCGGTGCTGCCGAGGAGGAGCCGGCGGTCGCGGGCTGGGCGGTCCCGCGCGGAGCGGGGGCGCGGAAGGGCTCCGACGGTGACCCGGTGGAAGGCGGAACGCCGGGTCCGGAGGTCGTGCTCATGTTCGGCAGGCTATGCCTCTGTGACACAATCTGCCATTCGTGGGCCACCCCGTGGTTCAGGTACGGGGTGGCCCACGTGCCAGGGCGCGACCCCGCCCGCCACCGCCTGTCCGACGGTGTGGTGGAACCGCGTGGGAGCCGGACTCCGGCACCCGGGGGGAGTGGCGCCGAAGCCCGGCTCAGGGAGAGTCCCGACGCCGGGGGGAGGACGCCTGGACTCGGTCCGCGGACCCGGGAGGGCTCCCCTCTCGCGGGCCGAACTCTTGAGCCCTGAGGTCTTGTTCCCGGGCTCGTGCGATTGAAGCGGCGTTACATCGCCATGTTTGCGCGGTCTTTCGCCACCCCGCGTACGCGGTGGGCATATCCTCCCGAGCGCAGTCCCTCCCTGCTCGGGCGGCGGAACACGTCGGCGCCACCGCCCGAACCGGGCCGTACGGCCCCCGGCAGAGCCGGTTCGGTCAGGCCACCGCGTCGAACCCGGTGTCGCGTGCCAGCTTCTTCAGTTCCAGCAGCGCGTGCTTCTCGATCTGACGGATGCGCTCCCGCGTCAGCCCGTGCTCCTTGCCCACCTCGGTCAGCGTGCGCTCGCGGCCGTCATCGATGCCGTAGCGCATCTTGATGATGGACGCAGTGCGCTGGTCGAGACGGCCGATCAGGTCGTCCAGTTCCTCGCTGCGCAGCAGGGTGAGCACCGACTGCTCAGGCGACACGGCGGAGGTGTCCTCCAACAGGTCGCCGAACTGGGTCTCGCCCTCGTCGTCGACGGACATGTTCAGAGAGACCGGGTCGCGGGCCCAGTCCAGAACGTCGGTCACGCGCTCCGGCGTCGATCCGAGCTCGGCAGCCATCTCCGCGGGCTCCGGTTCGCGGCCGTTCTCCCGGTTGAACTCTCGCTGCACGCGCCGGATCCGGCCCAGCTCCTCCACGAGGTGGACGGGCAGGCGGATGGTGCGCGACTGGTCGGCTATGGAGCGGGTGATCGCCTGGCGGATCCACCAGGTGGCATACGTGGAGAACTTGAATCCCTTGCGGTAGTCGAACTTCTCCACCGCGCGGACCAGGCCGGCGTTGCCCTCCTGGATCAGGTCGAGGAGCGGCAGGCCGCTGCGGGGGTAGCGGCGGGCCACGGCCACGACCAGGCGGAGGTTGGAGCGGATGAATATCTCCTTGGCCCGCTCCCCCGCGGCCACGAGGGCCTCGAGTTCCTCGCGGGAGGCGTCCGTGGCGGACTCCGCGGACCCGCCGAGGACCTGCCGCGCGAACACACCCGCCTCGATGGTCTGCGAGAGCTCGACTTCCTTGGCGGCGTCGAGCAGCGGCGTACGCGCGATCTCGTCGAGGTACATGCCGACCAGATCGCGATCGGCGATCTCGCCGCCGGTGGCGCGAACGCTGCTTGCCGCGTCGGCCGTCTCGCCGGTGGCAGACTGACGACGGGCGACGGCACGGGTTGCCATGCGTGCTCCCCTTCGATGGTGGGTCAGCGGGTGGTCCTTCGGACACTCGGCACTCGACCGGTTTCGCATCCGGACTTGCTTCCGGGTACGCCGGTCCCGACGGGACCGGTCTCCCTTCCGGTCCCCTCGGACTCTGCTCGAGTGCCCTGCATCCATGGGAAACAACGACTGGAATCCGGACAGAATTCCCAAGCCGTCCCTCGATTTTTCCGATCATGCAGTACCCTGTCGAGCCGCAGGAGGGGACCCCGATGCCGTCAACGCACACAGAAGTACAGGTCAGGCCGGGAACCGAGGGCGATCTCGACGCCCTCACCGGCCTCTACAACCACTACGTGCGTGAGACGCCGATCACATTCGACACCGGAGCCTTCACTTCCGAGGAGCGCCGCCCCTGGCTGCTCTCCCACCCCGAAGACGGCCCGTACCGGCTGCTGGTTGCCGCGGACGCGGACTCACAGGAGATTCTGGGTTACGTCACCTCCAGCCCGTTCCGGGCCAAGCCCGCGTACGCCACCTCCGTGGAGACCACGGTGTACGTCGCGCCGCATGCCGGCGGGCGGGGCATCGGCACCCGCCTGTACCGGGCCCTCTTCGCGGCCCTGGCCGACGAGGACCTGCACCGCGCCTACGCGGGCATCACCCAGCCGAACGAGGCGTCCGTGCGACTCCACGAACGGTTCGGCTTCCGGCACACTGGTACGCACGGCGAGGTGGGCCGCAAGTTCGGCCGCTACTGGGATGTGGCCTGGTACGAGAAGCGGCTGTGACCCGTCCGGGGCGGCGCGCTCAGCCGAACTGCACCGACCGCTTGGCCAGCCCCATCCAGAACCCGTCGATCACCGACCTCTGTTCCCCGAGTTCCCCGGCAGCGTCCGCCGCACCCATGGTCACGAAGAGGGGGGCGAAGTGCTCGGTGCGGGGGTGGGCCAGCCGGCCGGCGGGTGAGGTGCGGGTGAAGTCGAGCAGCGCGTCCACGTCCGCGCCTTCCAGGGCGCGCCGACCCCAGTCGTCGAACTCGGCGGACCAGGCGGGGACACCGCCCTGGCGCAGGGCCGCCAGGTTGTGGGTGAAGAACCCGGAACCGACGATCAGCACGCCCTCGTCGCGCAGCGGGGCGAGCCGGCGGCCGATCCCCATCAGGCGGGCGGGGTCGAGGGTGGGCATGGAGACCTGCAGCACCGGGATGTCGGCGTCCGGGTACATCTCCACCAGGGGGACGTAGGCACCGTGGTCGAGGCCCCGGTCGGGGACGTCCTGCACGGGAGTACCGGGGCCGCGCAGCAGTTTCCGCACGGACTCCGCCAGCTCGGGGGCACCGGGAGCCTCGTACCGCACTCGGTAGTAGTGCTCGGGGAAGCCCCAGAAGTCGTAGACGAGGGGGACCGGGGCGGTCGCCGCGAGCGCGAGCGGCGCCTCCTCCCAGTGGGCGGAGACGACGAGCACGGCCCGGGGACGCGGCAGCGCGGCAGCCCAGTCGGCCAGTTGCCCGGGCCAGACCGGGTCGTCCGCGAGCGGCGGCGCGCCGTGACTGAGGTAGATCGCGGGCATGCGCCCCTGCGCGGCGACGGACATGGCGGCGGCTCCTTCCGAACAGTGCGCTCCAGCACGGTGCGCTTCAGCACTCCTGCACTCCTGCACTCCCGGCTATGGCTGCGGCGGACTGCGGGGACGCGATGTCACGGACCCGGCAACCAGGAGGCCGGCGGGTCGACACCCTCGGCCCCGGCGGACCGGCGGACCGGCGGACCGGCGGACCGGCGAGCACAGGAACTACTTGAATATTAAAGCTTACCGTTCCGGATGCCGACTCGACCATCTCACTCCCGGACGGCAGAAGCCCCTCGGCGCAATCCTGCGGATCGTCGCCGAGGGGCTCCGGCCCGGCGGAGCCGGGGCCGACCCGCCCCGCCTCCGTCCAGTGGAGACCGGTGCAGGGCCGGACTTTGCGTGCGTACGGGCAGGGCGTCCCCTTCCCTGCCCGTACGGCTTGTCCCGTGGGTACCTCGTTCAGTGGACGCTCAGCGGGCCTTCCGCGAGGTCGCGGCGGACCCGATGGCCCCGATGAACGGTCGGTGCGGTCGGTGCGGTCAGTGGGCGACCACCGGCACCGGCGCCTCGTCCTCGGCACCCTCACCGGCACCGGCGGCGACCGCGGCGCTGCCCGGACGGCCGGCGTTGACCAGGGTCACGACGATGGCAGAGGCCAGGACCAGCATGCCGACGGCGAGCCAGATGGCGTTGGTGTAGCCGTGCACCATGCCCTGCAGCTGGACCAGCTGCTGCTGGGACTTGGTGCTCGCGGACCCGATGTGGTCGCTGACGTAGGCGGTGGTCGCGGAGGCGGCGATGGTGTTCAGCAGGGCCGTCCCGATCGCGCCGCCCACCTGCTGCGAGGTGTTGACCATCGCGGAGGCGACACCGGCGTCCCGGGGCTCGACGCCCAGGGTCGCCAGCGACATGGCCGGCATGAAGGCCGTACCCATGCCGAGGCCGAGCAGCACCATCGCCGGCAGGATGGTCGGAGCGTACGAGGAGCCGATCTCCAGCTGCGTCAGCAGGAACATGCCGGAGGCGGCGACCAGGAAGCCGGGCCCCATCAGCGCACGCGCCGGAACCCGGGTCATCAGCCGGGCACCGATCTGCGTGGAGCCGACCATCATGCCGAGCACCATCGGCAGGAAGGCGAAGCCCGTGGTGATCGGCGTGTACCCCTTCACGACCTGCAGGTAGTAGGTCAGGAAGAGGAAGGTGCCGAACATCGCGACGATCGCGATACCGAGCGACAGGTAGATACCGCCGCGGTTGCGGTCGGTGACCACGCGGAGCGGCAGCAGCGGGGCCTTGACCCTGGACTCGGTGACGACGAACGCCACCAGCAGCACCACGGACGCGACGAACAGGCCGACGGTGATGGTGTCGGACCAGCCGTGCGACTCGGCGCGGGTGAACCCGTACACGAGCGAGACCAGGCCGAGGGTGGACAGCAGGACGCCCGGGATGTCGAGCGGGGAGCGGTTGCGGCCGCCCTCGGGCTCACGGATGACGAAGTAGGCGCCGGCCGCGGCGATCATGGCGAACGGGATGTTGACGTAGAACGTCCAGCGCCAGTCCAGGTACTCGGTGAGCACACCGCCGAGGATGAAACCGACGGCACCGCCACCACCGGCGATGGCACCGTAGATGCCGAATGCCTTGGCCCGCTCCTTGGCGTCCGTGAACATCACGGCGAGCAGGGACAGGGCGGCGGGGGCGAGCATCGCACCGAACACACCCTGGAGGGCACGGGCGCCGAACATCATGGCGCCACTGGTCGCGGCACCGCCCAGCGCGGAGGCGGCGGCGAAGCCGGTGAGGCCGATGACGAACGCGCGCTTGCGGCCCCACAGGTCGGCGACACGGCCTCCGAACAGGAGGAGACCACCGAAGGCGAGCGCGTAGGCCGTGACGACCCACTGGCGGTTGCCGACGGATATGCCCAGGTCGTGCTGGGCGGAAGGCAGCGCGATGTTCACGATGGTGGCGTCGAGGACCACCATCAGCTGGGCGAGCGCGATGAAGACGAGCGCCTTCCAGCGGTTGGCGTCACCGGACTGCGCCGGTGCGCCGGAAGCCTTGACGGCTGTTTCGGACATGGGAGTACCCACTTCGGGACTTCGTGACGGAAAAGGTTCTTGGTACTGGGTGAAGCGTGGTGGAACCAGGTGAAGCGCGGTGGAACGGGGCGGAGCGGGATGCTCCGCAGGTCGGGTCGTCGGCGTCGGCCTTCGTGATGGTGCGTACGGACTGGTGGTGGGCCGGGGAGGGATCGGGTGCCGTCGGCCGGTCGCGGACGACGGCCGTGGTGGGTGGATTCGGTGTGGCGTTCGCCGGTGCCGCCCGTGCCGCCCCCGCCGTCAGTACTGACGGACGGGGTGCGCGGAACTCATCGCTCTGAAGCGCTCACGCCGGGGGCCGCGGCTCAGCTGGTTTCTTCTCGGATCGCATCGGATCAGGCTTGGCGGAGATCCTCCATGGTCAGGGCCGTACCCGGCAGGACGGACCGGGCCGGCGCCCGCAGCCCGTCCAGGAAGAGCTGGAGATGACGGTGGACGAAGGGGTCTATGTCGAAACACGCGGTCCCGGCCGGGGGCCTGCTGAGCTGAGCGACGGCGACGAGGAGGTCGCCGAGAGACACGTCGCGGCGGAGCTGACCGGCCGTCCTGGCACGGTCCATGATCTCCTCGACGAGGCTCTCGCAGCTCCCGCGGGCGGCCTCCAGGTCGGGGTGGTGTGAATCGAACGCGCTGGAGACCATCGGGCACAGTGCGCTGATCCGCACGTCCGCAGCAGTGTGCACGAAGCGTTCCAGAGCCTCGAAGGCGTCCCCGGTCTCCGCGAGCGCGTCCTCGGCCGCTGCGGCCATGCGGTCCATGACCGAGCAGACGACCTCACGCACCAGCGCGTCGCGGTCCGGGAAGTTGCGGTACACCGTGGCGTTGCCGACGCCGGCCCGGCGAGCGATCTCGTCCAGCGGCACATCGGGGCCGAACTCGACGAACATCTCCCGCGCGGCGGCGACGATCCGCTCCCGGTTGCGCAGGGCGTCGGCGCGCGGCCGGCTCGCCTTGCGCGGTTCGGGAAGGGCGGTCTGCACGGCGTACTCCAGAGAATCGATGGTGCTGCGATCCGGGGAGCCAGTCCCCGTTTCGCGCGGACACCTGTCTAAACGGGGAAGACCTCCCCGGTTATTTCCCACCGCCCACCCGATTCCTGTGACCCGCACCACACCCGGCGGCCCACTTCCCCAGCCCTCCCCCTCCTTCCCTCCCCGCCCCCCTGCCCTTCTCCCTACTCCCTACTCTCCCTTCTCCCCGCTCTCCCTTCTCCCCGCTCTCCCTTCTCCCCGCTCTCCCTTCTCCCCGCTCTCCCTTCTCCCTCCCCCCTCCCCCCTCCCGACCAGCGAGAACCGCACGATCGGCCCCCTCCAACGCGCGCGGCCACCGCCCCCGGCACAGGGTGATCGCAAGGGGTGCAGCCGGACATACGCGTGCTGCCCGGAGCGAAAGGCCCTGCATGCAGCCGCAGCCCGAGCGAGCGAGGCAGTCCCCGGGACGCCGTCGCATATGCCCGCACCGGGTCGCCGCCCTCGCCTTCGTGACCGCACTCACCCTCGCGGTCAGCACCTCCGCCCAGACGTCCAGCCCGGAGCCGGGCCCCACGGCCGCCGGCCCCGTCGCACCCGCGGCCCGCTCAGCCGGCCTCACCCCCTGCAGGATCAGCGGCGACAGAGCAGTGCAGATGTCGGAGGGGGTGCCGACTTCCGGCGGCTACGCCCGCTCCACCGGCACCGTGCACGCCCTCACCCTGATGGTCGACTTCCCGGACGCCCAGGGCCAGGGCAGCGCCATGGACCGCTTCCACGAGTTCTTCCCGCAGACCCGCAGGTGGTTCCGCACCAGCTCCTACGGCCGCCTCGACTACCGCCCCGAAGCCCCCATCACCCACTGGCTGCGCATGCCGAAGCCGTTCTCGGCATACGACATAGGGCGCGGTGCTCCTTTCGACCCGGGATACCGCGAGCTGGTCCAGGACATCGTCGCCGCCGCCGACGCGAAGGTGGACTTCCAGGACTACGACATCCTCAACGTCCTGGTCACCCCCAACGCCGGTCCCTCCGCCCTGGACACGGTCCTCTCCGTCACCTTCGCCGGCAACAAGGAGGCGCCCGTCGCGGACGGCGTCCCGGTGGCCAACGCCTCGTTCGTCTACTCCCGCCAGGACGACGGCTCCGGCTCCTACGGCCGCACCGGCTACCGCGTCCTGCCGCACGAGAACGGGCACACCTTCGGCCTGCCCGACCTGTACACCGCCGAAGGCGGGGGCGCGGTCGGCCACTGGGACATCATGAGCGAGGACTGGGGCGCCGACAACGACCTGCTGGGCTGGCACAAGTGGAAGCTGGGCTGGCTGGACGACGACCAGATCGACTGCGTGTCGAACCCCGGCAGCACCGAGTACACCCTCACCCCGCTGGCCAGGCCCGGCGGCCGGAAACTGGTTTTCGTCCCGCTCAGCGACCACACCGGCTACGCCGCCGAAGTGCGCACCCGCGAGGGCAACGACGAGGCGGTCTGCCGACCGGGCGTACTGATCTACCGGGTGGACGCGGACGTCGACACCGGCATGGGGCCGGTGAAGGTCTACGACTCCCGCCGGGACAGCGGCGGCTGCACCCGCAGCCCGAACGTCCACGCCGAACTCTCCGACGCGGCCTTCACCCCCGGCGAGACCTTCGAGGACCCGGCGCGGGGAGTCCGCATCACCGTCGCCGGTACCGACCTGTCGGGCCACTACCGGATACGGGTGACGCGCAGACCGCCGTGAGCACGGGACCGACGGGGCGGCTGCCCACGCCGCGGGCCGACCACCCCGGAAAACGCTGGACTGCTGGTCAGGGCACCTGCCAGGGTCCGCCTCATGGAGATACTCGACGTCCTGACCAGCATGGCGGAGACAAGCCGACTGGGCCCGGTGTTCAGCGGAGCCGACTGGAACGACATGACCGCAGCACTCGGCGAGCCATGCCATGGAACGTCGGCGCAGTGAGCCGGAGCAGAGAGTGGCCGAGGCTCTTCGCCTACGGGGACCTGGAGCTGAGCGCACGCATCCGAACGTGCGCGACAGCTCAGCCGCCCGCGCGTCGGTGGGCCTCACAGAGCCTCCGTCAACTTGAAGTCGCAGGTGAAAGGTCTGGTGTGACTCGTGCCCGGGGCGCTCACCCTGGTCGTAGGCGGGAGTCTGTGGGGAAGATCGTCCGCCAAGGGGTGGTTCGCGGCCCCATGCCGGTTCTGCCGATGGCGTTGGGCTGTTTCATTCGGATCTTGCGAGGCTTGTCATACTGCCCGGATGGATACGCAAGGCGTGGAGGCGGCACGGCGTTGGCTGGCTGATCAGGGCATCCACCAGGTACGCGACGGGTGGGTGAGCGACGAGAAGCCGGACGTGCTGCTCACCGCCAACCAAGTGGCACATTCTTGGGCCGGTGATGTGTTCGCCGAGGACCTGAGTACAGCCGACCAGGTGCGATTGGCCTTCGGACTGCTGGATCTCCTCGACGATTACTGGGTCACCTGCGAGATCCGATTCGCGGACGGGAGCGGAGAGGGCCCCTTGCCGGCCGACGTCCTATGGGGCGGCTACCGTCAGCGGCTGGAGGCGGACCGGGACGTCGAGGCCGTTACCTACTCGCTGTGGGTGGATTGGTTCGAGGACCACACCACTTCCGCGACGGCTTTCGCCGAGGTCATCGGAAAGGACATCGACCGAGTAGTGGCCGAGCGATCGGAAGCCCTGCTCCGCCGGGCCCGTCGGGTTTTGGAGTGTTCGGGCCCGGTGCGCTGGACTGTGAAGGAGCCGACATACCGCACCGCCGCGCGGCTTCCCGCCCTGCACTCAGCTCTCTTCCTCGGTCTTCGGGCGAGCTTCCACGACGTCTACGGTGACCTGGAACCGGCCGCTGCACTGGCCCTCCTCGACCAGCTAAGCCTTCCCATGAACACCCAATACCTTGCCGAACTGCGGCACGTACTTGCCGCAGGGCACACAAACCACGACCGCAGTCCCGGTGCCTGGGGCGATGCGGTTCGCTCCTGCTCAGGTAGCTGAACTGTCCGCTTCCTGTTCGCTACGCCTCGGCTACCTTCTACGATCCGGTGCATGTTGGATCCCGAGTTGCTGGAACGGATCACCGCGCGGCGCGCGGAGCTGGATGAACTCGAAGAACAGCTGGTCAAGCAGCTGGCGGACGTGCGGGCCGAGCGGGACGAACTCGCTGTCGCCGAACGTGTCCTTGAACGGATGACCGGGCAGCTCGCCCAGGAACGCGCCTCCGCCCGGCCGATGCCCGGGCAGGTGGGCGGCCGGGCGGTGATGCTGATCCCGCACCGCGAACCGGGAGTGGAGGAGGACGCGCTGCCGTGGGACTACCAGCGCATCATCACCGCCGTGCGGCAGGCCGCCGGACCGGTCATGGCCCGCGAGGTCGGCGAGGTAGTGGGGGTGGACGTCAGCGTGAAGGCCAAGCTGGAACCGCTCCGCAGCAAGCTGGTCAGACTCGTCGACCGCGGCTGGCTCCGGAACTGCCCGACGGCCGGTTCACCACCCGCCTGTGACCAGCAACACCGCCACTCGGAGCGGCCCGGAAACAGGGTAACCAGGGTGCCCCCAGCGGCCGTTGGAATTGTGTGACGAACACCGAAGAGCACGCCGAAGACACCTACCCGCTTGTCTACCAGTGCCGCCTGCCGCTGTCCACGCGCACCGTCAACCACCTCGCCGACCTGCTACGACGGCATCTGAGGGCGATCCGGTCCCGGTGGCGGATCCTGCCGCCCGGGAAGATCGCGGTGATCGTCCTGGCCGTACTGCGTCACGACCAGCGCCTGGCCAACATGGCCGGCGGCAACGGCGTCTCCGAGTCCACCGTCCGCCGCTGGCGCGACGAGCTGATCGGACTGCTCGCCGCCCAGGCCCCGCGCCTGGACCGCGCCCTGAAAAAGATCGCCAGGCAGGGCGGGGAGGTGGTCCTGATCGACGGCACCCTCATCCGCACCAGGCGCCGCACCGGCAAGGCCGACCGGCGCAACTACTCCGGCAAGCACCGCAGCCACGGCCTGCACTTCCTCGCCCTGACCGACGAGAAGGGCCGCCTGATCTGGATATCCGCCGCCCGGCCCGGCCGCACCCACGACGACAACACCGCCGCCCGCCACGACCACATCCTGGCCCACCTGCGCGCCGCCGGCCTCGGAGCGTTGGCCGACCTCGGCTTCCGCGGCCTGGACAACGACGTCCTCGACCCCGTGGTCGTCACCGGCTACGCCGCCAGCCGCACCCACAAGCTCACCCCAGGCGAGAAGGAAGCCAACCGCGTCCTTGCCGTCGGACGCGCACCGGTCGAACACGGCTTCGCGCACCTCAAGAACTGGCCGATCCTCACCAAGCTTCGCACCGACCCCGCGCGCGCCACACAACTCCTGCGCGCCCTGCTCGTCCTGACGAACCTCGAAGTCAACCGCTGACGGATGATCTACTCCGAGGACTCCCGCCCACGACCAGCATGGACGCTCCGAGGACCGGTCACACCAGCCCTTTGACCTGCGACTTCAAGTTGGCGGAGGCTCACACACCACCTCGTCAACTTGATTCGGAGTGCGGGTGGTTGGGGGGTGGACGCTGGTCCGCCCCGGCGGCGAACCAGCGATTCCTGCCCTGCTCCGCAGGAGCTTCGTTTCCTTCCCCGGCTGAAGCCGGGGGTATCCACGAAGAAAGGCCCTGATGAAGTCTTCACAGGACAGCGGGAACCAGGGCCTCGGCCCGCTGACGCTCGCGACTCCGTCGTTCGCGGCGACCGCCGGCTGAGGCATCGTCTGCGCCCGCAACCTGACGTACCCGGTCTGGGGCTGGGAGCTCTACCCGACGGACGCCTGGGGCGGCCCGAGCCCGGCCGGCGCGGTCACGCTGCACTTCTTCTCCGGTGTCGTGGCCTTCTTCGCCCTGCCGTGGGTGGTCGTACGGATCACCGAGTGGCAGCGGGCCGCCGTACGCCGGTTCGCAGTCGGGTGACAGCGGCCCCGCCCCGATGTGGGGCAGCACTCACGCGAGTCCCCCACGACCGCCACGACCGCCACGACGAAGGGGCACCCCTGCTGAGCCCCACCGCCTGACCATCCCGGCACCACCCACCCACACCAGCGCCCGCCGGAGCCCCGATCCGGTACGCTGTAGACCGAGCGCCCCGGCGGGCGCTGCGGCATGTCAGCAGGCCAGCCTGCTCACGCCACAGCGGTCGCCCCCAGGACGCTCAGGGCTTGACAGAGACCTGGTCACGGGCACTTCACCGGGTTCCGTCCAGGGTTTCGATCAAGCCCCGCCTTCGTAGCTCAGGGGATAGAGCACCGCTCTCCTAAAGCGGGTGTCGCAGGTTCGAATCCTGCCGGGGGCACCAGCGGAAAGGCCCCGGACCGATCTTGGTCCGGGGCTTTTGACATCCACATCGACATCAACGTGGGCGGTCACCCGTGGCCAGGGTGCCTCTTCCTCAGCAGCCGGTCCATGTGGCTCATGGCCTCCCGCTGGGTGTCCTGCACGACGTGCGTGTAGACGTCCATGGTGATGCTGATCTGGGAGTGCCCCAGGATCTCCATCACCACGCGGGGCGCCACTCCCGCCGCCGTGAGGAGCGTGGCCGTGCCGTGCCGGGCGTCGTGCAGCCGGATCACGCGGAGGCCGGCCGACTCGGCGACGCGGGTGAAGGAACGGAAGAGGTTGCGCGGCTCGATGGGGCGGCCGGTCCGGGTGGCGAAGACGTAGTCGGAGTCCTGCCGCTTCTCCCCCGCCTTGCCGCGAGCCGTAGGCTGCCTCAGGCGGTGTCGGCGCAGCGACGCGATACAGAGAGCGGGCAAGGGGACGGCACGGCGACGGCGGCTCTTGGGGTCGTCGTCGTACAGGACGCCACGGCGCCGCTGCACCTGATGACGGACGTAGAGCACGCGGTTGCCGAGGTCAAGGCCCGCCGGCACGTAGCCCATCGGGTCGACAACCAGCCCATGCGTAAAAGCCCTGTTGGTCCCGCAGGACGCCGGTATGTGGCATCGCGGCGACTGTCGATGCGGGGACGCGCTTACTCGCGTTGCCGCTTGGATCTCTCCCAGGCCGCAGCCCCTCCCTGATCTCCCTTTACGCCCTTCCGTATCAGAGACAGACTGGTGGGCGGCCTGTTCGCCGGTGCTTCAACCCCCTCCCCGGGTCGGCAGAGCCCTGAAGGTCGCCCCCTGGTGGGGCCCGGGATCGGAGAAAAGGAAGCACCATGAGACGCTCCACGCTGCTCACTCGCACACTGGGCA